>NZ_JBNDHT010000043.1:0-47227 GCF_056755115.1 Rhizobium sp. SVR5-2C
CTTCAGGATCGTCTAGGCGTATCACCGGCGACGATCCGGCGCGATATCGACAAGCTTCACGACTTAGGTAAAGCCAAGAAGGTCTATGGCGGTGTTTCAGCGTTTGAGCTTGGGGGGCGGTCGCCCGCAAGGCCTTATGACGAAAATCGCGACATCGCCGTTGAAGCCAAGCGCGCGATAGCGAGCCGCGCTGCATCGCTGCTCCGAGACGGGGACTCGATCATCGTTCACGCAGGCTCCACTTGCTTTCAGCTCGGCGTCCTGCTGGCGAAACGGAACCTGCGCATTTTCACGAACTCGATGCCTCTTGCAGCTTATCTCGGTGAGCATGGCAGCTGTCACCTGACTGTTGCTGGTGGCGAGCTTTATCGCGAGCCCGGCATCATCCATGATCCTTCGGCGGGAGCACCCGACTACTTTGCCTCACGGTTTTTTGTAGGCACGCAGGGCATCGGGAGCGCAGGGCTTCTTGAATCGCACCCGCTCCTGGTGAAGGCAATTGGGGAACTCAGCAATTGCGCTGATGAGGTCGTCTTACTTGCCGACAGCCGGAAGTTCTCCATACAGCCCCGCAATCTTGTTCTGCCTCTGTCGCGGGTCGGAACCGTTGTCACGGACGATGGCCTTTCTGACGCCGACGCCAAGATGCTCGAAAGCGCTGGAATATCGATCCTCATTGCAATTGTGGGAGGCCCGTGATGAAAGCACATCATCCAATCGCGGTGTTTGACCTCGGCAAAACCAACTCGAAGCTCTTCGTGATTGATGGAGACGGCAATGTCGTTGCCGAACGGCGCACGAGGCCGGTCTGGCGGGAGCATGCAGATCTCCGCGTCCTCGACGAGGACACCCTGTTTGCATGGATGAAGCGCGAGCTTGAGCAGGCAGTCGAGGCACATGGCGTGCGGCATGTTACGTTCTCCGGGCATGGATGCACCTTTGCACTGATCGGCAATAATACGCTTTGCCATCCGATCCTCGATTACGAGCAGGAACCCCCACAAGCGGTGGCCGCGCGGATCGATGCCTTGATCCCGAGCTTTTCGGAAACCTTTTCCCCTCGCCTGCCGCTCGGCTTCAACTATGGCCGGCATGTGCTCTGGCTCGCGGACCGCGATCCGAGGACACTTGAAGCAACCGATGCGATTCTCGCCTATCCCCAATTCTGGTCATGGAAATTCTCCGGGAAGGCCGTTTCCGAAGTCTCCTACCTCGGCTGCCATTCCCATCTGTGGGCTCCGATTGCCGATGATTTCAGCAGCCTGGTCGACGGTCAGGGCTGGCGTTCGAAAATGCCCGAATTCGCAGCCGCCGGTGCGTTGCTGGGTAATCACCGGGTCGCGCTCGGCAATGGCGATGCTGTCGATGTTTCCGTGCATAACGGCGTGCACGACAGCAACTCGGCGCTCTTCTACTATCGGTCCCTTGGCTTTGATGATTTCACGCTGATTTCGACTGGCACCTGGGTCATCATCTTCAATCAGGCCTGCCCTCTCGATGCGCTCGACCGAGACCGCGACATGCTCGCCAATGTCACCGTCGACCATGCGCCGGCCGCGACCATCCGCTTCATGGGCGGGCGTGAATATGATGTAGCAAGCGATGGCTGGACCAAGTCGATTTCGGTTGCGGCCATCGAAGCTGTCATCACCAAAGGCAGCTTTGCCCTGCCCTCCTTCGCCGCGGCTGGACCTTTCCCGGATGCAGAAGGTCGTTTTGCCGGCCCCTCCGTATCCGGCGAGGAACGTGCTGCCGTCGCGTTACTCTATGTCACGCTGATGACCGATCTTTCGCTTGATCTCATCCGCTCTGAAAACGAGATCGTCATCGACGGAGGTCTGGTCAAGACCGACCAATACGCGCCAATGCTGGCTGCATTACGAAACCAGACGGTCTTCACCAGTGCCAATCCCGAGGGCAGCGCCTTCGGAGCGGCAGCACTCGTGTTCCGCCAGGCGGGGTTGCGGCCTTTCAAAAATGTATCCGAAAAAATCCGCCCAGCCGAGATCAAGGGCCTCGAAGACTACCGTCGCGAATGGCGACGTCGTGTCGAGGAGATCCATTCGCGCTCGCCGAACACGATCCTGGTGAAGGAGATGAGGGAATGAGTACAGTTGCCGCACCCGATCGAAGTGACGCTCCCGTCCTCGAAATGCTGAACATCAGCAAGACCTTCGGCAACAGCCGCGCGCTGACCAATGTGTCGCTGACGGCCTATCCCGGCGAGGTTCACGCCCTGATGGGCGAGAATGGCGCAGGAAAGTCGACCTTGATGAAGGTGCTGTCGGGCGCCTATGTCGCCGATCCCGGCGGCAGCATCCTTGTCAGCGGCCGGCCTGCAGTTTCGGGCGATCCAATCAAGGCGAAGGCCAATGGCATCGCCGTCATTTATCAGGAATTGTCGCTCGCGCCGAACTTGACGGTTGCCCAGAACATGTTCCTGGGGGCTGAGCCTTCGCGCATGGGCTTGGTCGATCGCGTGGATATCAGAAAACGTGCCGAGCCGATCCTCAAGCGGCTCGGCATCAGCTTTTCGCCGAACCAGCTGGTCTCGACGCTGTCGCTCGGCGAGCGCCAGATGGTCGAAATTGCCCGGGCGCTGACGACGGACGCGCGCATCATCGTCATGGACGAGCCGACGACATCACTCACGAGCCGCGAGACCGAGAAGCTCTTCGAGGTTATCGCGAGCCTTAAGGCGCATGGGATCGCCATCATCTATATCAGCCACCGCATGGAAGAGATTTATGCGCTCGCCGATCGCGTCAGCGTGCTGCGCGACAGCGCCTATGTCGGAACGCTGGAGCGCAGCGAGCTTTCTGCCGCGCGTCTCGTTTCGATGATGGTCGGGCGCGATCTTTCCTCTTTTTACAAGAAGGAGCATCGCGCCGCCAGGCATGATCGCAAGGTCGTGCTATCAGTCAAGAACATCGGCGACGGCCGCCGCGTGCATGACTGCTCCGTCGATGCCTGCGCCGGCGAGGTACTCGGCATTGCAGGCCTGGTCGGTTCGGGACGCACCGAACTTGCCCGACTGATCTACGGCGCGGACCACAAGACGTCGGGAAGCGTCCTGCTTGATGGCCGCGAGCTTTCGCTGAACGGACCGCGAAGCGCCCTAGACGCAGGCATTGCCTATCTGACAGAGGACCGGAAGGGGCTTGGCCTCTTCCTCGACATGTCAATCAACGAGAACATCAATATCGGCGTGATTTCGGAAGATGCGCGTTCGGGCGGCTTTCTGGACTTCGGCAAGGCCAAGAAGCGGGCGGACAGCGCCGTTTCATCGCTTTCTATCCGCACGAAAAGCACGTCGATCAATGTCGGAGCCCTATCTGGCGGCAACCAGCAGAAGGTACTGCTTGCCCGTCTGCTCGAGACCAAGCCGCGGGTGATTATCCTCGACGAGCCGACGCGCGGTGTCGACGTGGGCGCGAAGTCGGAAATCTATCGCATCATCGACGAGCTTGCCCAGAGCGGCATCGCCATCGTCGTCATCTCCAGCGACCTACCCGAAATCATCGGCATCGCCGACCGCGTGCTGGTCATGCGCGAGGGCCGTATCGCGGGCGAGATCGTCGGATCCGAAGATCAACCGATCGGGCAGGAAGCCATCATGGCCCTGTCCACCGGCCCCGCCAAGCGAGACGCATAGAGCGCGACAAAAGAGAGAACCCGAAATGAGCGCAACGCAAAGCGAACAGACAGCAACGGACAAGATGAAGCTGCGGTCGACACTAACTGCCCTCGGCATGCTTCCCGTCCTCATTATTTTGGCGATCGGCTTTCATCTTCTCAGCGGCCGCTTCCTGAGCGTCAACAACCTGTCGATCGTCATGCAGCAGGCATCGATCAACACGGTGCTCGCGGCCGGCATGACCTTCGTCATCCTGACTGGCGGCATCGATCTCTCAGTGGGTTCGATCCTTGCGGCGTCCGCAATGGTCGGCGTCATCGTCTCGCTCTGGCCTGATATCGGCATGTTGGGCATCTCGGCCGCCATTGCCGTGGGTCTCGCCTGCGGCGTCGTCAACGGCTCGATCATCGCCTTTCTGAAGCTGCCGCCCTTCATCGTGACGCTCGGTTCGCTGACGGCCATGCGCGGCATCGCCCGACTGCTCGGCAATGATACGACCGTCTTCAACCCGGATCTGCCCTTCGACTTCATCGGCAACGGCAATTTCCTCGGTGTCCCGTGGCTTGCGATCATCGCGCTGCTAACGATCCTGATCTCCTGGGTTATCCTCAAGCGCAGCGTGCTCGGCACGTGGATCTATGCCGTCGGCGGCAATGTGGAAGCCGCGCGCCTGACGGGCATCAAGGTGCCGCTGGTCCTCCTCTTCGTTTATTCGATGTCCGGCCTTCTTTCCGGGCTCGGCGGGGTCATGTCGGCGGCGCGTCTCTACGCAGCCAACGGCCTGCAGCTTGGCCAGGCTTATGAGCTGGATGCGATCGCTGCCGTCATTCTCGGCGGCACCAGCTTCGTCGGCGGCGTCGGCTCGATCTGGGGAACGCTGATCGGAGCTCTCATCATCGCCGTTCTGTCGAACGGCCTCATCCTCGTCGGTGTCTCGGACATCTGGCAGTACATCATCAAGGGGCTTGTCATCATCGTTGCCGTGGCGCTCGACCGCTACCGGCTGAAAGGGCTTAGCCGCACCTGATGTGCGGCTCGAGGGACCGGGGTTACCGGATAACAGGGCGCAGGAAGCGCCATAAGGAGGAAATATGCGTATGATCTCTAAACTGCTCGCAGCCACCGCTCTGGCGGCAGCCATCGCCATGCCGGCTGCGGCAAAGGACCTTCAGAAGATCGGCATTTCGGTCGGCCTTCTCGGCAACCCGTTCTTCGTTGCGACCATCAAGGGCATCGAGGATCGTGCGAAGGAAATCAATCCGAACGTTCAGGTCACTTCGGTATCGGCCGACTATGACCTCAACAAGCAGGTTTCGCAGATCGACAGCTTCATCGCCGCCGGCGTTGACATCATCATGTTGAATGCCGTCGACGCCAAGGCAATCGCACCGGCCGTCAAGAAGGCACAGGCCGCCGGCGTCATCGTTGCCGCCTTCGACGTTTCGGCGCCCGGCGCCGACGTCACCGTCATGACAAACAACGTCAAGGCCGGTGAGGAGGCTTGCCAGTACATCGTCGATCAGCTGAAGGGTAAGGGCGACGTCGTCATCATCAACGGACCAGCTTCCTCCTCGATCCTCGACCGCGTCCAGGGTTGCAAGAACGTGCTGTCGAAGAGCCCCGACATCAAGATCCTCTCCGACGATCAGAACGGCCAGGGTTCGCGCGATGGCGGCCTCGCCGTCATGCAGGGTCTGCTGACGCGCTTCGACAAGATCGACGCCGTCTTCGCGATCAACGATCCGACGGGCATCGGCGCGGAACTCGCCGCCAAGCAGCTGAACCGCAACGAGTTCTTCATCACCGCCGTCGACGGCGCGCCCGATATCGAAAAGTCGCTTGCCAGCGGCAATTCGATGATCAAGGCTTCCGCTTCGCAGGATCCTTACGTGATGGCAGGCGATGCGCTCAAGATGGCCGTCGACGTTCTGAACGGCAAGAAGCCGGCGCAAAACACCGTCCTCCTCGACCCGAAGCTGATCACCGCTGACAACGTCAAGGATTACAAGGGCTGGACCGCAGCTCGCTAAGGTCTCCTCCCGGGCGGCCCGCCATTGCCTCGAGCGGGCGGGCCGCTAATTTCAATGCCAATCGGAAAGCGGCGTCCCATGTCCAAAATCGGTGTTCATTCCTTCGTCTGGAGCGCCGGCTCGTCGAAGAACGAGCTGGAAAAGGCTCTCGCAAGATCGCACGAACTCGGCTTCAAGCTGATCGAATTTTCCTATCTCGATCCGAAGCAAGTGGATGTGAAGTGGCTTGCGGCGCACCTCCAGGAGCTCGGCCTCGATGTCGCCGTCAGCATGGGTCTCCCCTCCGAGGGTGATATTTCCAGCGATGATCCGGCCGTCGTTTCAAATGGTCGGGACATCCTTGAGCGCGCCGTGGCGCTCGTACGCGACCTGGGCGGCACGAAGCTCGCTGGCATTCTGAGCTCGGCGCACGGCAAACAGGAACATGCGCTGACCAGAAAGGGCTGGGAGACCAGCGTTTCCGCGCTATCGAAAGTCGCCGACCAGGCAAAGGCCGCCGGCGTCACCCTCAATCTCGAAGTCGTCAACCGGTTCGAGAGCAACATGCTCAACACCGCCGCACAGGGCATGGCCTATATCAAGGACACCGGCGCCTCAAACGTCTTCCTGCATCTCGATACCTTCCACATGAACATCGAGGAAGCTGATGTGGGCCTGGCGATCCGCCATGCAGCCGACAAGATCGGCTACGTGCATATCGGCGAAAGCCATCGCGGATACCTCGGTACGGGCAATATCGATTTCGCCGCCATTTTCGATGCGCTGGTCGCTATCGGCTGGAACGATTACGTGACGTTCGAATCCTTTTCGACAGCCATCGTCGACAAGGATCTTTCCCTGAAGACAGCGATCTGGCGCAATCTCTGGGATGACAACGTGGCGCTAGCCAAGCATGCGCGCCAGTTCATCGAGCTTGGGCTGGAGACCGCCGGACGCAAGGCCGAGCTCGTTCGCCAGGCCCACGTCCATGGACCATAAGCGACGTCCAATCCTTGCCGCCCAAGTGGAAGTCGACCGGGTTGCAGACGATCAATCGTCTCCGCAGACAGCCGATCAGTCTCCTCCCGGTCCTCACAAAGTGTTTCCGATTGTTGCTAGGAAAGAACTTCGCATAACGGACGATCGAGACGGGTATTATGGGCGATAACGAGATCGGCGGGATCGACCATGGCATGCAGAAGTACAAAGTCAACCAACCAGCCGGCGACCAGTCCCCCGGTGATGTCGGTCAAGCGTAAGGTCAGCGGTATCGGAGTGCTCGGTTGGCGCAGCCCACCGTAGACGCCGGTAACGCCACCGATTTCACCCGTTTCGCTGAATGTGAAGCTGACGGCGCCGAACTCGACGATCTCATCCCTTATGGCTGATACCGATGGTTTCCGTGTCGATGATCGCACCCGTTAAAGCAAAACCCGCTCGTGCCCCTGTGCTTGTGGGCAACCTTTCCTATATGGACGTCACGATCAACGACCGCCGCTGCGGCGGAAAAAAAAGAGGCCAATGAGGGTAACTCATGGATGAAGCGTGGACAGTCAGCCGTGGACCGATTGCCGCGACCGATTTCGATGTGCGAAAGGCCGAAGCGATCAACGCCATGCTAGTTCGCCCGGCGGGCGTTCTGCCGATGAAGGCGGGGGAGCCGATCCGCCCGTTCGCCCTTGGTCTGTTCAACGAACTGCGCGCGCTACTCAAACCCGGCTATGGCGTGACCTGTCTGCGCCGCGCCACCGCCTTCTATGTCTATTCGAAACGCTATTATTTCGCGAGCGCCCAGCCAGACTCGATGCGCCATGACATCGACGGAAGGGCGGTCGAGCCGCTCAGCCCCGCGGACCGGCTTGCAGCGCAAAGAAGTTTTTTCAAACTGAAGCAGAACTATGCCGACGACATGGAAGGTGCCGCTACGCCAGACGGACAGTCGGACTGATCGCTCCGCGACCGCCAATTCGTGCCTTTTGCCGAAGGGCGCAGATGCCGGCAACTGGCGCGGCCCGGCCGCTGTCTGGCTCTCCTTGCCCGCTTCGGCACTCGACGCGGGCTCGCCGAACGAACCCCTCAGACGGCTGACAGATCGGCTCTGCCCAGTGTAGAAGACGGGCCAATCGATCTAAGACCGCGAGGCGGGAGCGCGACTTCTGGACAGTCGCCCGAATAGGATCGGACCTGTTCTGAATGCTCGATGATTTCGAATATGCATCGGAAATTGCGCGACCGGCAGCCGACTGACATCTTGCGCGCCGGATCCGGGACCGGCGCGCCGTCACCAGATCCGGGATCCAGGAATCTCCGATTCGACAACGGGCTCTCGCGCAATCGCCAAGGAGGATGTGCCACCGCCATCCCACCGGGGCGGGCCATAATGTCGCTCTCGAGCGGCGTGTCGCGAGACGCCTCGAAAGGTCCCGAGAGGGTGCTAGCGATTTGTTTTTGTTAATAGATATTAACCTTTGTACGGCTGACAACTGGCTTCAACCGCAGTTGCGTGCACGGGGATTTTCCCTGTCACGACAAGAGCATAGCCCTCGCCATAGACTGTTTCGATGCGAACGCCCTCGCACGTCGAGAGGACCTTGCGGAGACGCGCAATATGCACATCGACTGTCCGCAGGCCGATACCGGGCGTGGAAGGCCAAACGGCGGAACGCAGGTGCTGACGCGAACAAGCCGTTCCTGCCGCCTCGGACAGGAAGCGAAGGATCCGGGCCTCGATCGAAGACAGGCGCATCGGCTTTTCGCCGCCGAAGATATGATCGGCGCCGGGGGTTGCCAGGGGGATCTGTAAAGCGGCCGCGCCCGCAGTTTTGCGCGCTCGCCGGAGGAAATCCAGTAAACGGTCCGGTGCGAGCGGCCGTACGATTGCGTCGTCGAGTCCGGCCTTGATCATCTGGAGATGCATCGGCGTCATGCCGGCGCCCATCAGGGCGCAGACCGCAAAGCCCGCCCGTTTCGCGAACCTGCAAAGCGCCACGACATCGCCGCGCCATGTTTGGCCGTCGAACACGACGGCCAGCAGCCCTTGCTCGCTCACGCGGGCTTCGACATCGTGATCATTGTCGGCGAGCTCGCATCGAAAGCCCGCTACACGCAGGATATGGTCCAGCAGCAGATAGAGTTCCGGATCTTCGGTACAGATAAGAACAGGCAATCCGTGAAGAAGGACCTGCGGTTCAGCTCGGCGCGAATTCGCCGCCGTTGATGTCGAGGATCGCGCCATTGATGAAACCGGCCTCCCTGGATCCGAGAAATGCGATTGCCGCTGCCACCTCCTCCACCGTGCCCAGCCGTCCTGCGGGAATGCGGGATAAGGCCTCCCGGTTTGTCGGACTGGAGGCCGGTCCGGTCATGGCCGTAAGGATCCGCCCAGGTGCAACGACGTTCGCCGTGATACCGAAGCCGGCATATTGCGTCACGATCGAGCGCGACAAACCGGCAAGAGCGGCCTTCGAGACCGCATAGGCCGCACCTGCAATGCGCGGCCGGGTGCGGCCGGCCACCGAGCCCACCAGAATGATGCGTCCGAATCCCTGTTCCTGCATGACGGGAAGGACCGACTTGCAGCAGAGCATGGCGCCCGTCAGGTTGATCGCGAGAACCTCGTCCCACTCGCTGGGGGACAGGCTTCCGACCGCCGCCGGACCCTTCGCGCCTTTCGGTGAGATGCCGGCACTGGCAACGAAAACCGAAGGCGCGGCAAAGCGCCCCCGGACATCTGCGAAGAAACCGTCGATTGCCTCCGGATCCCGGACGTCGGCCTGAAGTGCGAGCACCCTTTCCGGGCCGCCGATCTCGGTCAGCGCTGCGCCTGCCGTCTTCACGGAGCTCGCACCATGTCCGAAGACCGCGACACGATATCCATCCTGCAGGAGACGGCTGGCCGTCGCCAGCCCGATACCCGACGTCCCGCCGCTGACGACGGCGACCGGCGCGCCCTCCGTCGCGCTCATGCGGCTTCGTCCATCGCGGCAAAGAGCGACAACGGTGGATGAGCTTCCGGATCGGTGATCACTTCGATCATCAGGGGGTCGACGCCCGAAAGCCCCGTCCTGATCGCATGAGTGAGTGCTCCGGGATCGCTGATGCGAACAGCAGGGCAACCGCAGGCCTCGGCAATCTTCCGGTGATCGACGCTGGAAAAGTGGCAGGCGCTGGTAAACCGGCCGAACTTCACGGTCTCCGCGTCTCGCTGGAAGGCGAGGATGCCGTTGTTGAGGACGATGATCAGCACCGGAATATTACTGCGCACCATGGTCTCGAGCTCAGCCCAGCTGTGGGCGAAACCGCCGTCGCCGACAAGAACGACCACGGGCTTCTCGGGTTCCGCAAGCTTTGCGCCAAGCGCCAGCGGCAGACCCCACCCAAGTCCCGCGAGACCGCGCGGGGTGATGAAGCGCATGCCGGGCGAAAGCCCACGAAGCTGTCCGGCAACCCACATCGACGAGTAGCTGGCATCGGCGAGAATGGTGGTATCGGATGTCAGCTGCGACTGAAGCTCGCGCATGATCCGCTCCGGCCGGATCGGCGACGCATCGGACTTGCTGACGCCAGCGCGGTCGGCCTCGAACTTCGCCCAGCAGTCGCGGATGCGATCTTCCAATTCCGGGCGTGCGGCGCGCCGCCGCGACAGATCGTGCCGTACGAGAGCCGTCCGCAGCGCATCGATGGTTTCGGCAGCGTCGCCGGAAAGCCGCACAGCCTCGTAGGTGCGGCCGATTTCTGAAGGATCGACATCGATGTGAATGACTGTTGCGGCGGGATCGATCTGGCGCCAGCTGTCGGTACCATTCTGGTTCGTCCGGGTTCCGACGAGCAGGACGAGGTCTGCCTCTTCGACGAGCGGAAGAGTGTGGCGACCGAGCGATCTCGGCCCGACGAGGGCTCCGAGCACGCCTGCAGACAGCGGATGGTGCTCGTCGACAGCACCCTTGCCCATATTGGTGGTGAACACCGGGAGCGACGCTTCTTCTTGCAACTTCGCAAGAGAGGAGGCGGCATGGCTTGCATGGATGCCGCCGCCGGCAATGACGACGGGCGCGCGGGCCGCAGCGATCAGGGCGGCCGCGCGCGCAATGTCGCTGTCTGCCGGGCGGTTGCGGTCGAGCGGCCAGTGCCCGAGACTTGCGGCGCGGCGTAGGGCTGGCGCCTCGATCCTTGCACGCAGCAGATCGGCAGGCAGCAAGAGCGCCGACGGCCCCGGCCGTCCGGTCGCCGCGGCCGTGAAGGCGGCGTCAACATAGTCGTCGATGCGCTCGGGCACGACGACCTTGCGCACCCATTTGGTGCAGGACTGGAAAAGAGCGATGTGATCGAGTTCCTGGAAAGCGTTGCGATCAGCCTGGTCCCGCTCAACCTCCTGGACGAGAGCAACAATCGGGACAGAGGCCTTCATGGCTTCGGCGAGCGGCGGCACGAGCAGCGTTGCTGCAGGCCCGTTCTGTGCGGCAACCACGCCGACTTTCCCCGAGCGCCGGGCATAACCGTCGGCCATGGTGCCGCCCATGTTCTCCTGGCGATAGGCGATCTGGCGGATCCCGATCGCCTCAGCCGCAAGGATGACGGCAGACGGCAGGCTCTGGGCGAAGATCATCGAAACGTCGTGGCGCTTCAGGCTGAGCGCAATGCGTTCAGCAACGGTATGGGTTTCTTTGACGCTGGTCATCGGGAAGCCTCGAATTCTTGAACGGCAGGTGTGGAGAGAAAATCAGCGAAGGTTGCGACGATCGCCTCCGCCTCATAGGGCGTCATTGCGGTCGACAGAGATGCCGCCGCTCCGTTTGGCAGCATGATGCCACGCTGGAGAAAGTGGTCGCAGAGCGCATTGCCGATGCTGCTTTCGGCCGGCGTCGGATAACCGCTGCGGAAATCGCGCGGCGGCGCCTTCTTCGTGTGAATGCGGAAGAGCGATGCCGCACCGGTGACGCTGAACGAGGCGCCGCTGCGGCCGATTGCCTCCCGCAGGCCGGACCGCACTTGATCCCCCAGCTTTTCAAGAGCGTCAAAGGCCTCCTCCGTCATCGCCTCCATGGCAACGCGGCCTGCAACCATCGAAACTGGATTTGCAGAAAATGTCCCGCCCTGCGGCAGGAGCGGTTTACCCTTGTCATTGGCAAAGACGCTCATCACGCCGGAACGGCCGCCGATGGCGCCGACGGGAAAGCCACCGCCGATGATCTTGCCACAGGCGATCAGGTCAGGCTCCATGCGGTAGCGGTCCGAAGCGCCGTGATAGGATTGCCGGAGATTGAGGACCTCGTCGGCGACGACCAGGATGCCATGCCGGCGCGCTGATGCCTGCAAGGCTTTGAGGAAGTCCGGATCCGGCCCGATCAGGCCGGCCCTGCTCGGCATTGGGTCAACCAGGATGCAGGCGGTTGTCGCGGCGACCTCATCCATACGCCGTTCAAGTCCGGCGGTGTCGTTGAACCGGATCACGGCGACGTCCTCGGCGACCGACGACGGGGTTCCGCGATAGACGGCGACGGCCGCGGGACGGTTCTCGTCCCCCCAGACGGAGGGCGCGCTCGCCTGCCCGGCCTCGGCCCAGTCATAGGCGCCATGGTAGGCGCCCTCCACGCGAATGATGCCGGAACGCCCGGTAAAAGCGCGGGCGGCCTTGATCGCGAACATGACCGCTTCCGTGCCGCTGTTGACGAAACGGACCTGCTCGATCGCCGGGATGCGATCGACCAGGAGCTCCGCCAGGGAGATTTCATGCTCGGTCGGATTGGAGAAGCATGTCCCGCGGTGAAGAAGATCGGCGACGGCTTCTGCGACCGGCAGGAAGCCGTGACCATGAATGAGTGTGGTGAAATTGTTGTTGAGGTCCAGGTATCGGTTGCCATCGACATCGAGGAGGTAAGCCCCTTCCCCGCGCGCGATGTAGAGCGGAACAGGCTGGCGCTCGACGGTGACGCGCGTTACGCCGGACGGAAAGATTTTCCGGCTCCTGTTGAAAAAATGTTGCGAACGGGCGCGCGACAGCGGCCGCCCTCCTGAAATGTCACGAGTATGAAGCATCTTTCTCCTCCGGAACGCACCATGCGTCCACACATTGCGATTTTGTTACAACAAAAATCACAATGCCGAAAAAGTTGCAACAAAAAAATCAGCCAGCCAGGGTAGCCGCTCCGCCGGGGCGCGAAAGTGCCGCCCTCTTCAGGCTGCGATAGCCGTCCCGGATGTCGTTCTCGATGGCGGCCCGTACGGCGGAAGCGTCCTTGTCGGCCAGCCCCTCGATCGCGACCATGTGGTTGTGAACACCATAGCGCTGCTCGGCAAATTCCGGGTAGAGATCGTGGAAGGACGAGCCGACGCGTAGCCAGAGGATCTCGATGGTTGCCAGGAGGTGCGGCATGCCGCACAGGCGGTAGATGGTAAAATGGAATTCCTTGTTGTCGTGGAGGGCATCGCGGTAGCGCTTCTCCTCGAGCGAGAGATTAATCTTTTTCTGAATGCTCATAAGGACTTGGACAGTCCCGTCGGTGGCGTTTGCCGTTCCCTTTTCGGCCGCCAGGCCCTCAAGCGCGAGCCGCATCTGGGTCACTTCATACAGGCCGGCCAGATCGAGATGCGGCACAATCACCGTCTTCGGTCCGGACATGACGAGCGCACCCTCGAAGACCAGCCTATTGATCGCCTCGCGCGCCGGGGTAGAGCCGACGCCCAGCGTTTCCGCAACGGTTCGAATTGGAAGCTTCTTGCCGGGACTGTAAGCGCCGCGCGCAAGCTGCTCCTTCAATGCTTCATAGACGAAGTCGCTAAGCCTTCCCTGGTACCCCTCCAGGTCGGCCTGACTTCCGGTTGTGTCTTCCCTCATATTTCCTCCCCAGGCATTGACACGCATCAATTTTTGTTGCAACAAAATGAACATTGCAGCAATATTACGTCTTAATGTGACAGCATAACGAGATTGTGAACATTCGCAACGCCGCATGTGCGCTGCCCCTGCACTGCCCACAGGCAGCACCTGGCCAACCGTATCAAAGGATGGCTGCGATGCATGCGAACGATTCCCAAGGAGGAGATAATTTGATCGGTGCTCCAGTCCATATTATCAACGCATGCAAGCAGTATGGCGCCTTCAGCGCGGTCAAGGACGTGTCCCTGGAGGTGGCGGCCGGCGAGTTCGTCTCCATCCTCGGGCCATCGGGTTCAGGCAAGACCTCACTCCTGACCATGATCGCCGGCTTTGAGCTGCCGAGCTCCGGCCAGATCGTCATCGGCGGGCGCGATGTCACCCGACTTGCGCCGAACCACCGCAATATCGGCATGGTCTTCCAGCGCTATGCGCTCTTCCCGCACATGACGATCGCCGAGAACGTCGCCTTCCCGCTGAAGATGCGGAAGGTCGCGCGGGCCGAACGCGATCGCCGGGTTGCCGAAACTCTCGATCTGGTCCAGCTCGCGACTTTCGCGGACCGGTATCCGCATCAGTTGTCCGGCGGGCAGCAGCAGCGTGTCGCGCTTGCCCGCGCCATCGTCTTCGAGCCGCCGGTACTCTTGATGGACGAGCCGCTCGGCGCGCTCGACAAGAAGCTGCGCGAGGCGTTGCAGCTCGAGATCAAGCAGCTGCAGCAGCGGCTGGGCGCCACCGTGATCTATGTGACCCACGACCAGGAGGAGGCGCTGACGATGTCGGACCGCGTTGCCGTCATGGCGGGCGGCCAGATCGTCCAGGCCGGAAGCCCGTCTGCGCTTTATGGGCGGCCGCAAACGCCTTTCGTCGCCGATTTCATCGGGCGGATGAGCTTCGCCGAGGCGGTCTATCTCGGGATTCGTGATGGCGCGCATCTGGTTCAGCTTGGTGAGTCCGTCGTTTTGCAGGCTGCCGACGTCGAAGAGCCGCTGAGCCCGGGCACGCGTCTCAGGATTGCCATGCGTCCGGAGCGGCTGGCGCTTACGGCGCACGGAAAGGGCGGGCGGAATTCCATTCCCGGCACCCTCGAGGCGAGCGTTTTTGCCGGTGCCTTCGACCTGCATCTGGTGCGCGCCGAGACCGACGGCAATCCGCTTCTGCAGATCCAGATGCCGGCCGAGACAGGCCGGGGCGCCTTTGCAGCGGGCATGCGGGTGGACGTCGTCGCCGATCCGCGGAACCTGCACGTCTTCGAACTGGCGGGAGCGTGAGCATGGACATGCCGGTTCCACGAAAGGTCGCCCGCGCCCGACGGATAAAGGCGCGCCGCGTGACGCCAGCGGGGCGCTACGGGCCGGCCCTGTCGGTTGCGCTGATCCTGCCGCTGCTTTGCCTGTTCGCCCTTGGCTTCCTCTACCCGATCGCAAGGCTCGTGCTCATCAGCTTCGGCGACGGCGCGCCCAATCTCGACCAGTACCGGCGCGTCTTCGAGACGCCGCTCTATATTGGGGTCCTGGTGCGCACGATATACGCCGCGGCGATGGTGACGGTCTTCAGCCTCATTCTCGGCTATCCGGTGGCGATCGCGATGGCGCGCGCGAAAGGACGCATGGCCCTTGTCATCGCCGCTGCGGTCCTCATTCCGCTCTGGACCTCGGTCCTCGTGCGCTCCTATGCCTGGATCGTGCTCCTGCAAAGAAGCGGCCTCGTCAACGTGCTCCTCACCGAGAGCGGTTTTGTTTCCTCGCCGCTGAAGCTGCTCTACACGGACGGCGCGGTGATCCTGGCGATGACCCATGTGCTGATGCCCTTCATGATCCTTCCGATCGCCAATGCACTGCGCTCGATCCCGCCCGACTATGCGAGGGCGGCCCGCAGCCTTGGAGCCGGCCCGGCCACGTGCTTCCTGCGCGTCACGCTGCCGCTATCGCTTCCCGGCGTGTTCGCCGGAAGCGTCATGTGCTTCATCCTGGCGATCGGCTTCTACATCACCCCGGCCCTCGTCGGCGGGCCGGAGGCGATGACCATGGCGACACTGATCGCCCAGCAGACCACAGTCGTCCTCGACTGGCCGTTTGCGGCCGCCCTTTCGAGTGTGCTTCTCCTGGTCACGCTTTTGGCCGTCGCCATCTTCCGCCGTGCGCTTTCGATCAGCAAAGGATTGAGCAGTGTCGCCTGATTTTCCAGTCACCTCTTCGAGCCCGACCCATCCTTTGTTGCGCGCCGCTGGTCGGCTTGCAGCCGGCCTTGGAACCGGCAGCATCCTGTTCTTCCTGCTGTTGCCGACGCTTCTCGTGATCCCGATGTCGCTCAACGCAACAGCCTACATCCAGCTGCCGCCGAGCAGCCTGACGCTCAAGTGGTATCTCGACTATCTGTCGGATCCGGACTGGCAGGCAGCGACGATCTTCAGTCTGAAGATCGCGCTCTCGACGACCGCGCTCGCGACCGCCGCCGGGACACTTGCGTCGCTTGCGATCGTGCGGGGCGTGCTTCCCGGCCGGGGCGCGATCCAGGCGCTCGCAATGGCGCCGATGATCGTCCCGCATGTCGTCTTCGGCGTTGCGCTCTATCTGGTCTTCTCACCGATCGGACTGACGGGCAATTTCGCGGGCTTCCTGATCGCCCATAGCGTGCTGTCGATCCCTTACGTAGTGATCACGGTCGGCGCGGCCCTGGAGCGGTTCGACCCGTCACTGGAGCTGGCGGCGCTGAGTTGCGGAGCCTCGCGCACCCGGGCGCTGCTCAGCGTCGTCTTTCCCGTCATTGCCCCTGCAATCGCTGCGGCCGCGGTCTTCGCCTTCCTTGCCTCGTTCGACGAGGCGACGGTCGCCTTCTTCATTTCGGACACCGGCGGCAAGACGATCAGCCGCAAGATGTTCGAAGACATCGATTTCAACCTGACCCCTGTGATTGCAGCAGTTTCGACCATGATGGTCGCCATCTCGCTCCTGCTGATGGGATCAGTCGAGCTCCTGAGAGGCCGCCGGGAGGAGTAGGCGGCCATTTTTCATGACGTGAGGAAAGACATGCATAGATCAATGACATTTCTTGCCGCCTTCTCGATGGCTCTCAATCTTGCCGTGCTGTTGCCGGAAAGGGCCGCCGCCGAAGAGCAGGTGGTGATTGCGACCACGGGCGGCGCCTATGATGCCGCGCTCAGAAAATACTGGTTCGATCCTTTCACAGCCGAGACGGGGATCAAGGTCGTCTCTGTCGCCGCGACCAATGCCGAGATGCGGGCAAAGGCGACCGCCATGGTCAAGACCGGTAACGTGACCTGGGATCTTTACCCCGACGGCGAGATCCAGGCGGGCTCGGATGCCCATAAGGCGACCTCTGAAGATCTCGGCGGGTTCTGCGAGACTTTCAAGGGCCGCTCCGATCTGGTTGGAGACGCCTGTATCGGCGCTGGCGCGCGACTTTTCTCGACAGCGACGCTGATGGTCTACAAGTCCGACGCCTTTTCCGGCGCAGCACCGGCGACCTGGGCAGACATGTGGGACACGAAGCGCTTTCCGGGAGGGCGGGCCTTTCCCAATTTCGACGACCCATGGCGGGTCATGGCTGCCGCATTGCTTGCGGACGGCGTAGCGAAGGACAAGCTGTTTCCCTTGGATATCGACCGGGCGCTCAAGAAGCTCGAAACCATCCGCGCCGACATTTCCGTCTGGTGGAAGACAGGCGACCAGAGCGTTCAAGGCTTCCGCAATGGCGACTACTCAATCGGCGAGATCTGGCTGACGCGTGCCAATGCGCTGAAGGAGGAAGGACGCGCTGTCGGCTGGTCCAACAAGGCATCCTTTCTGGTCGGCGACCGCCTGACGGTGATCAAGGGCGCCCCGAACCGGGAGAATGCCTTGAAACTCATCGCCTACTGGCTGGATAGCCCCGAGGCGCAGGCTCGGGTTTGCGAGGAGCTTCTGTGCACACCGCCAAGCAATAAGGCGATCGCGGTCATGTCTCCCGCGGCGCGCGCGGCGCAACCGAGCGAGGAAGATCTGCGCGATCACATTGTCGTTCCAGATGCTGACTGGATCAACACCAACGCAGCCATGATGCTCGAGCGCTGGAACGCCTGGATCCGCTAGAGGATAGAATGCGCGGCCGGCGTCATATGGCCGGCCGCATTTGCGCACCGCCATTGAGGCTTCGTCCTGCCGTTCATGGGTACAGGCGCTCGCAAAACTGGGCGGGTCCGACACGACGAGCGCCAAAGCCTCCCGCCAGTCCACGCACGATATCGATCTTAGCGATGAGCGTCGGCTTTGGTCGATTGTAGCGGCCGGAAGGTAGAGGACTATCACCACTGTTTGGGGAGGCAGCCGGGTTGATGGGAAGCAAGGATAATGAATCAGGGGGCCTCGCGTCAGCGCGCTAAAGCATGGGTATCCCAACGATAAGGATCGCGATTAGTCCTGTTATCATGAGCGAGGTTTCAATCAGGAATGTTGCCACATGGCGGCCCGTCATGTTCGGAAAATTGGATTTCACGTAAAGGTCCTTCTTGGGTTATTTTTCTAACAAGCCCACTATAGCACGCACATGCATAGAATTTTTTTATTTTTTCGGCTGACGTATCGAAGAGCGTGGTGGGTTGCCTTGTTTAAAACCGTTCGGGGCGCACAGGAACGGAGCGCGACCGGCGGAACCGTACCGGTTCGTCGACGCCGGCCCGGAAACTCAGGGCGACCATCGGCCCGACGCCCGGTGCCGTCATCAGCAGCTTGCAGGTGTCGTCGCTCTCGGCCAGCCGTTCCATGAGGTGGTTCGTCGCCGGTTCCGGCTGCTACTCGCTGTTAACGTAGCGCCAATTCATCATTGACGAGCAGCCTTTTCTGCCTACCTCATTATCGACGCTAATGCGCCAACCCACAGCAACCTACAGCAACCTACAGCAACCTACAGCGCCTGGCCGCGGCAACCCTTTCCCGGTCTAAATAGCCGGTGCCGTGGTCTGCGACAGGGTTCGCCTTCTTTGCAACACAGACGAGCCCTGTTCGTACGCCGGCATCACTTCACCGCGCTGTTCGACGCTCTCGAAATCGCACGCTCATGCAGCGCGACTTTGGGAAGCTCAAGCCGTTAATGGCCCATGGGATCTCTCCACCCCTACGAAGTCCAATGCGGCAAGGGCTCGTCATTTTTGAACATTTTGCGCGAGCCTTGGTCGTACCCTCCTAAACACCGGCATGCCTTGATCGAACTGGAACTCAGCGCCCGCTCGACTCGTTGATTCGATGGATTGCGCACGTTGCCTCTCTTGCAAGCGCATCCGGCCAGCAATGCTGGCGACCTGACCCCTCATCCACTCTCCACAGGCAGGCGGGGTTCTTTTTGTCCGTACGGTATCGAACGGGAACGCTCCCTGATGCTGATCGTTGATTGGGATGGCCGCGCGATAGTCTTCCTTACCTCAGTCGCCAGCCGACTAGCCTCCGGCTGGTGCCGCGTGGTCACCTTTTCTCCGTAGCCTGCCCCGCTTCGGCGGGGCTTTCTTTGGGAACATTACCGAACCAGACTTGTTGGAAGAGTGATCGGGCGGCGAACTTCCTGTTCACATGATGACACCCTTCATCATGATGTCGTCAGGTTCCACGTGCCGTAGGACTTTCGTAGGTTCACTACGGCATGAAGGACGGCGGGGGTTCGGTTCGTGAGTCGAGCCCTCGTCGTACAGACTATCTCCCGATGACGGCCGAACCAGTCCGGCGAATGGCGTCCGCAATGGCGGTGATGCTCTGTCGCGCACATGCGCACCAAAGAACGAAAGGGATCGTCCCCTGCCATTCGTCGAACGGCGCCGGCTTGGAATGCGCCACCCAAGCATGAAGCAGGTATCGAGGGTATTCGTCATAGGCCCGCTGCGTCACGCCGTTCATCGTTGCGCCGCCGGGGTTCTGCGGATTGTTGGAGTAACCGCCTTCGTTCACCAGCACCTTGGCGAGAGAACGTGCGAATTCTTTTGCAGAGTCGATGACCTGAATTGTTGAGCTCCAGATTGTGTTGGGTTAAGCGAAAGGCGGTCGCGAAGGGTGCCTGCTCATCCTGATATCTTGCGATAACGGGGCAGATTGCCGCCTGATATAGATAGTAGGTCTTGAGCACCTCACGGACGTTAGAGAGCGTCCGCAAGGGGTGAGTGGTTAAGCTGCGGCCCGCTCTTTCCTAATTTTTCGAGGTGCGCGAATGTTCTGGGATTTCTTCACGCTTGCTTTGATTTTCACTATGCTGCTCGTCGGTCGCGAAGCGCGGACAGTGCTTGCGAAGGCGCGACTATCAAACTGGCGCAGCTTCACACTCCGCTAATCGTCTCGGTTCGAAAGGTGCCCAGTGGATCTTAAACGGCGGTTATCACCTTACCGGTTCATTTCGATGGTCGAATCAGCAGATCCCAATCTACGTCCTCGGGTCGCACGTCCTCCTGCAGCAAAAGGAGACCCGGCAAGGCCCAGACCCGATGCTGGGTCTCTCCCCGTCACGGCCAGGTTATCTCCGGCCACGCGGCAACGAATGTTTTAATCGCCAGCTGCGGAGTTCCCCCCCGCCTCCCAAGGATTCTGAAAACTTGTCACGGCGCCCTATTTCACTCTCAAGCAAGGGAGGCTCTGATGAGATTTTACGTTTATGCCATTCATACCGACGAGACGCGAAACCGTCTGCACGATGTCTTTGACAATAGCGCTGACGCCGAGGCGCTTGAGAAGCACATGCAGGAGCAAATTCAACCCGGTGACAACTACTTCGTTACGATGTTCCCTGCTGAGAACGTCGATGAAGCCAGGGCCAAGGCGGACGAGATGCGCCCACTGCCTCAGCTGAATAGTTGATTTTCTACAGCTTCGCGATCGACGTCGATGTCAGGCCCTGCGTCTTGAGCACTGGCATGGCTTAACCTTGGGGGATGAGATGAATGAAATGGTAGACGGAAGCCGCATCAACCTAAAAAGGAAGGGCACCTGTGAGGCCGAAGCGGTATGGAGGTGTCCTGGCCTTCCAACGCGCGAGCAAGCGCACCTTGAGCGGCTCGGCAGCTTGAATGGTTGAAGCGTAGACGCTGATGTTGCAATCTCTGCTCTCATCTGAGAGCACGCATTGAGACATCTGCCGATCTCCTTACTCCGCGCAACCTCGGAGGCTCTGCATCGCAAGGCTTGCGAAGTGATTTCGTATTACTGAGAGCACCGCCTCAGCTCAGCTCTGCGAAAATCATCACCGCATATGCCACCTTGCAGGCCGCCCGTGGGCGGCGAGCATGTATATCAGCAGCTCGACGATATGCATTCACATCTCCAAAAGAAAAACCCGCCACACGGGCTGTCAGTAACGAGCCTGGCTGCGCCGAAGCGTTGCCGGTATTGTGTCGCCTCGATAGTCAGCGGCTGATGCCATACTCTTGGGCCATCTTGGCCTGAAGCGCGCACTGGGCCTTCTTCTCTTTTTCAATCATCGAATTGATCACCCGCGCCTGCATGCCTTGGGCATTGGTGAACTGCATTCTCGATGTTGCGTCGAGGTCGGCTATCTTGGCCATGAACGCGGTAAGCTTCTCATCATCAAGCTTGTAACCGCAGGCATCAGCACCGCCGATGACCTGCGCTGCTTGGTTGGCGAAGACGAAATCATCTGTGTTCAGCGTTTGAGCCGATGCGCTTCCGGCGAGGAGCGCAACATAGATGACGCCCAAATGCACACGCATGGCGAATCCTCCGTGAGGATTGCAACGTGACCCGCCTCAACCGGGTTTCATCATGATCGTTGGTTGGCTGATCGCCATTCTTGGAAGAGCGAGGCCGATTTCGGCCACGGTGTTCCCGGACGGGCTGGTGCCGTGGTTAGCGTGGGCGATTCCTCAACCTCACCGCTCCGACGGTGCAGGAGAGTCTGGCGCGTTATGATCATCGCGCATTGCAAGCATCGCAAGTAAAGCGTCGCGCTCTGGACCGAAGGGGCGCGTATTCAGAAACACCTCAACAGCAGATATCGTCTCATGCCCTCCGGAGGAGGGGTTACCGCGGTGGAGGACGAAATCCTCCTTGGTGACATCGTCAGTACCTAAAAACCAGCGATCACCATTCGAGCTAGCTGCAAAATGCATGAGACAGGTCATATCGCTCTCCTTGCTTAGAAGGATGTAGGGCGATCAGTACAATTTGCGAACCTTTTTGCGGCCCTTTGCTTTTGACGATCAGAAAACAAAAAAGGCCGGAGCGAAATCGCACCGATCTTCCTCACATCGCATCTCAAACCAGTGCCAGTACATCCGTGGTCAAAAGCAGAAAGCGACTGCGGCCTTGCGAGCGACAGATGCATGCCAGCGCTCAATCAGCAATGCCGATGACCATCATCTAGAGGCGCATTGTGTTGATAACAAGTTCCGCAGAAAATTCCCCTATTGGGTAGCAGATGCCGCCACGCCTTAGGGGGCGTATTCAGCGGCAACTAAGTAGATCGGTTCTGGCAGCCTGGGTCCCCAGCGGAGCCGTGCCGCCCACAACAAAAGGAGGCATTCGTGACACTGACGCGCAGAACTTGGCCGGCATCACGGTCGCAGGCACGGACTTCAGTGCCATATTCCGCGAAGATCGCCTGGGCTTTCGAGATGCTCGCTCGGAGCGGTCATTCAATCACGCCCTTGCGAATAGCTGCCGCCACGAGCGCCGTGTCCTTATAGACGGAGAAGGTATCCTTGAGAGATTCGATGTGCGTTCGAACGGTATGCACCGAGCACCCAAGGATCATAGCAATCTCTTGTGCGCTCTTGCCGTCGCACATCAGAGTGAGGATTTCCCTCTCCCGCTTTGTAATATGTAACTCGCTCAAACTCGGACTCTTCCAACTGCACGCTGCACTCTTCCGACTAGATATAAGATCGCTCACAGCTAATATTGAATGCATCGCTGTTATTTTCTCACAAGCCGCGACTTTCCTCTTTCCTCGCCTTCCGGCTCGACGGCTGAGCAGCATGCTCGCGGCTCGAATGGCGTTGATAGGCGCGACTGCATAAGCCAAATCTAATTTGCGGACGCTATTGAAGTTCCTTCATTCAGCCCAGTTAAGTACTTGTCTGCACGACGCGGACCAGAAAGCCCGTACAATGACAATCCCCGAGAACACGTGGGGATCGGCTGTTTTGCTGCATTGGACAGCAAACCGCAGATGGAAGATGGTCGGCAACGCCGCGCAAGCCTTCGATCTTTTGACCACAGAATGGCCTACCACCAGCGGAACGGCCTTCTTTCGTGCACTTCAGATGTGCTCTGGGGCCGGTGAAGGATTGTTCTCTCCGTTTCAAGCCCGCCTTGCCTTTCTGGAGGCGGTCCAGGAAGCTCATATCGCTACGCGCTGAAACGTGTGCGCCTCGAATTTTTGGATGTTGCGAACCTGCTGTACGTGCGTAACGTAATCGCTGCTGTTGAGGGGGCTCGGGCCATGACTAACAGGCGGTGGATCACACCCATTTTGGTAATCTGCAACAAAACTGGCGAGATCCTGTCAGTCAACACGACCAAAGATGCAGTGGACATCCTTACGAGCTCATGGCCTCAAAAAGAAGGCAACGCCTATACTAACGCTATTCAAATTTGTGCCGATGTTGCAGCCGGAATAGCGACGCCAGACCAGGCGCGGGAGGCGTTCATTGGGGCTGCCCGGGAGGCAAACGTTCCGATAGAAATCTCATTGGCTTTGTGAGCGGTCCATCAGGCGAGCGCCGGGAGGAGCTCGCCGAGCTGTTGACCGACAGCGACGTCGAAACGCTGCGCCGTCTGATCAACGAGGGCATGGGCGCCAAACTCCATCCGGGCGCTGACCTCGGACCTTGCCTACCTGCAGGCATGCTCGGTGGCCGCGACTGGCGGCCCACCATCGCTGGCGCCCGGGGCTGCACGAGATCGATGCCGACCACGGCATGCCAGATGCGGTGGAACAGACGCTGCGTGCCCGCGGTTCCTGAGCACCATAGGGCAGCATGCGGCATCGACGGTCAGGCGGCGGCTGGGCGCACTCTGCGACGCTGACCAAATGGCGCCGCCTGGACGGTGCCTTCCCCTGCCCTGCCCTGAAGTCCGCGATCCGGCTGGCGGTTCGGGCCAGCGGCCGACCCCGTCAGCGCAGCAGCAAGAAAGCGCTAACAGCCGACGTCTTGGCCCGTTTCTTCGCAACCTTGCCGCACCGGCAGCTTGCGTGACCTACGCAACCCGACAATCCTGATGATCGCCTTCGGATCCGGTGGCCGGCGCCGCATCGAAATCGCGTCTCTCCGGCGTGAATAGATTACGGCCGAGGAGCCGGGACGGCACGACGCTGCCTTCGATCTCGATCTATCTCGGCCGCAATAAGGCCAGCGAGGGCAATCGCGACGAGGTCGTCTACCTGATCGGTGCCCCCTGGATGCCTTGAACGGCTGGCTGCAGGCGGCGAAGATCGAGAAAGGCATCGTGTTTCGGGCAATCGACCAATGGAAACACCGTCTCGCGGCGGGTCATCGAGCCGCAGGCCATCAACGCAATCGTCAAACAAAGGGCAGCGATGGCGGATTGGATCCCATAGACTATTCGACCCACGGTCTACAGTCTGCCTACCTACCGAGGCTGCCATTCGAAACTTTTCCTTGCTTGAGGCCATGGATCAATCGCGCCATCGGTCGGTGCAACAAGTCTCAAGCTATTATAACAATGTAGAGAGACGGAGCGGACGCGAGGCGCGGATCCTGTGAGCCGTCGACGAGCGAGTTGCGCAACTCTCCGTCTAGGACAGTCCAAACGCGTTTCGCGCTGTGATGCAAGCATGATCGCCGGGAACGCATGCGCGGCACACGTGGGGTCGAACTTCATAGACGAGGCAAGATGTCTGTGCGCCGACGCGGCCCAGCAGCGCTGAACAGCGCGAGCCGTCGCAGCGCATGCCTCGTTGATCTGCGGCGACGAAATGCGCCGGAACCCTTTCGAGGGCTTCGTCGGTTTCCGTGGTAAATCTTGGCCAATCCGACGAATACGAGCAGCACGCGCCGCATGTCTGACAGTCGAGGTCGACTGATCCGAACTCGAGAGGCGCGACATCCCGAGGCCGGTCATCATGCCCGCTACCGGATGGCCGTGTTACTTGTGCTTCAACAGCCACATCTTTCCCGCCATCGTTATCGCGTGCGCGGAATCCGCGGTGCTGACGTCGGGATTAAGGCCGCGCACCAACCCCTGCTCTCGGAGCTGCTCCAAAGTGGCGGCCGTTATGAACTTTACCTTGATCGGGCGCTCCTTGAAGCGGTCAGACCTTGCATAGGTGACGGTGGCATTGAGATGCGTCCACCTTTTTGCATCTTGAGGATAAAGGTCGCCGTCCTTCGCAAGTTTCAACCCCCTTATTTGGGTTGGCGTCAACTCGGCCGTCGGTGCGGCTATGGTGGTGCTGTTCATCTCAGTACCTCTTATGGGAAACGCTCGCGGCCGATGTCCGCGACAAGGGCTATCCGGTCTTATGCAGCGGTTTTCCAGATATGGAACCAACCTGGACCGGAACGCGTCTTCGTGGCGCAGGTAACGATCGCCCGTCTGCTAGGACTCATCGGCCACAAAGTTCAGACGGAAAAGGCCAGACGTCAGCCTGGCCTTCAATGCTTTACCCGCCATGCCAGGACATCCGTGGTCATGGAAGGCTTGAAATTTAAGCGGCCTGAAGCTGGCCTGCAGACATCTTGCCGGATTTGCGATCCTGCTCCAGCTGGAAGCCGAGCTTCTGGCCTTCAACGATCGAGCTCATGCCGGCGCGCTCGACGGCGGAGATGTGAACGAAAACGTCGGCGCTGCCGTCGTCAGGCTGAATGAAGCCGAAGCCCTTGGTGGCATTGAACCATTTAACTGTGCCAGTGGTCATAACGAACCCTTTCATAGCAAAGATTGATCTGCCCGCCGGGCGACGCACGGCGGTTGTTTCGACTTTTGAGAGGGAAAGATGATCAAGAGGCGCGAGGCGCTCGCAAAAGCAAAGATCGGCAAACAAAGTATCGACAGTGCTTAGTAGGCCACGGGCTCACTGGGGTCAACCTTACATTTTGGTGGTATTAGTGTGGCTGCGACCCTGCGTAGAAGCTTTGGGCTCTTGGACCGACTATTGAGGGTTCGTCAGAAACCCTGCAGGAGCCTTCAGGGAGAGGCGGAGGCCCTCCGGCCGCAATTCCCGTATGATCTCGCCCTGCAGAGTGCGCGTAACCATTGCCTCTAGTCTGGTTCCGAAACCCGTCTGGTGACCTGGAGCAGCGGGCTGGTCAGGCCCGTTGATCTCCTTCCAGAGCAGATGGAACGTCTCAGCTTCCGAAACAGCCTGAATCTCCAGCCTGCCCCCCGGTACCGACAGCGCTCCGTACTTGGCAGCGTTGGTCGCGAGCTCGTGGAAAAGGAGAGCTAAGTTGGTGACGTGCTCTTTCGGAACCTCAATGTCTTCACCCGTTAGCGTCCATCGGCTGCCATCTTCTTCCGCGAACGGCTTCAGGATACTCGACAACAGTTGAAACAACGTCGCAGGCCTCTCGCGAAACGCATCGTCACCGGTGAAGCTCGGCAGGGTCATCTCATGAGCACGCGAAAGGGCCACCAGCCGGTCCTTCATGTCTGCTGCCAGCGCGGCGGCCGAACTGGCATTGCGCGCCGCCAGCGTGATGATGCTACTCGTGATGGCGAACAGGTTTTTCACGCGGTGGTGCATTTCCCGCAGCAACAGATCCTGATGCTCTGCGGCACGCCTTCGCTCCGAGATGTCGCGCGCGATCTTGGATGCACCGATGATTCTACCTTTGCGATCTCTGATCGGGGAAATTGTCAGAGAGACGTCGATCAGTGTTCCGTCCTTCCGCCGGCGGATCGTCTCAAAATGTTGGATCCGCTCGCCGGCGCGAATCCGCGCCAGGATGCCGGGCTCTTCGTCGAGCCGATCCTCGGGGATGAGCATCGTTACAGGCTGACCGACGGCCTCGCCGACGTTATAGCCAAAGAGCCTTTCGGCCGCTTTGTTCCAGGTGGTAATGGTGCCGGTGAGGCTCTTGCTGATAATGGCATCTTCAGATGACTCGACGATGGCAGCGAGGAAAGCTGCCGCGTCATGGCCGGGACGTGCAGCTTTTACGGTTTCCTCGAGTTCGAGAAACCTGCCTTCGAAGTCTGGTAAATGCGGCTGGTCGTCGAGAGCTGGCATACGGTCCATTCCCTCAGGGACTGCAATTTTGACGCAAGAGTAGTCTGAAGACCATAACGCCTATTCTCGATGAAGAAACCCCTAAGGCGATAAACGGTTGCAAATTCGCGTGACGATCCTACGGTGCGGCTAACACAGCGAGACGGGACGGCCTCTTTGACACAAACACTTCCACGACTGACGACGGGAATCGCAGGCCTGGACACGATCCTCAAAGGAGGATTGGTCGAGGGCGCCTCATACATCGTGCAGGGCCATCCAGGCGCAGGCAAGACGATCTTTGCCAATCAGGTCGCGTTCGCGAGCATTTCCAGCGGCAGGTCGGTTCTCTATGTGACCCTGTTGGCAGAAACCCATGAGCGTCTTTTTCAGGCTCTCGGAACCCTCGATTTTTTTGACCGGGAAAAACTCGGCACGAAGGTGTCCTACGTCAGCGTCTTTCAGACGCTAAGGGACGAGGGTCTGTCGGCCGTAGTAAAGCTGATCCGGGAGGAGATCGCGCGACAGGGGGCAACCCTTTTGGTCTTTGACGGCCTGCTGAACGCACACGATCGTGCAGACACAGATATCGACGTCAAGACTTTCGTTGCCGAGGTGCAAAGTCAGGCGGCGTTCGTTGGCTGCTCCGTCCTTTTCTTGACCAGTACACGCGTTGCCGAAGATAGCCCTGAGCATACGATGGTGGATGGGGTCATAGACCTACATAATGAGCTGGTCGGGGTGCGCTCCGTAAGACGGCTGCAAGTCAGGAAATCCAGAGGAAGTGCCGCTTTAGGCGGTCATCATCAGTTCGAGATCACTTCAGCTGGGATCGTTGTCTATCCGCGGCTTGAAGCAGCACTCGCAACATCAAGCGTTCCCGATCAGGCTGCGTCTGAGGTGCTGACTTCGGGAACTGAAGGCATGGACGCAATGGTGGGCGGCGGTCTGCAGGACGGTTCTGTTACGCTCGTTTTTGGTCCCTCCGGCTGCGGCAAGACTTCACTTGGTCTGAATTTCCTGGCGCGCGCCAGCGAGGAAGAGCCGGCGCTGCATTTCGGCTTCTACGAAACCCCTGAACGGCTGATGAGCAAGGCCCGCGCGCTTGGGCTGGATCTGGATAAGCCGGTGAAAGCGGGCACCTTGAAGGTCATCTGGAATCCGATGACTGAAAACCTTCTCGACAAGCTCGGGCATCGGCTACTCGACGAAGTAAGGGCACAGCGTACCAAGCGTTTGCTGATCGACGGACTGGGTGGTTTCGAACGCGCCGCAATCTACCCGCCGCGCCTGGTGGAATTTTTTGCGGCGCTTACGAACGAACTACGGGCGCTTGGCGTTACGGCTATTGCGACTTGGGAATTGCGCGAGCTTTTTGGCCCGAGCGTCATGGCGCCGGGATCGGAAATCTCCAGCCTCCTGGATAATCTGGTGATGCTGCGCCATGTAGAGATCAGCTCTCGCTTCGTACGGACCATTTCGGTGCTCAAGGTGAGAGATAGAGCTTACGAACCGGTGATCCGCGAAATCGGCTTCGGGTCGAAAGGACTGTTGGTTGGACCGCCGCTGGAGCCTGTCTCCGGCGCGACGACGGGATTGGCAAAACCGGTCGGACTCTAGCATTTTGAAGAGGAAGCAGGAGCTGGATGCCGCTGATCGTGATCGCCGAGGATGAATTCCTGATTGCCGACGTGCTCGTCATGATGCTGGAGGATGCCGGTTACGAAGTAGCGTCGGCTCCTCATGGAAGGGCAGCCCTTGCTCTGGTGCGTGAAAAGAACCCAGCGCTTGTGGTAACGGATTTTATGATGCCGCTGATGACGGGCCTTGAGCTCGCAAAGACGATGAGGGAAGATAAAGACCTCGCCCACATCCCTATCGTTTTGGTCACCGGCGCGCAGGGCGGTATCGGCCGAGCTCATCCAAACGTCTTCGATGCCGTACTGGACAAACCCTACAATGAAGAGAAGCTGATCGAGACCGTATCCCGCCTCCTGTCTTGATGGCGGATCGTTGGCCCCGTCGACCAGATCCCTCGCCGGCTCCCTACCGCTCCAACGCGCCGTTAACTGCTGCTGCAAGCGCGCGAATCTCATCCGCGGTGTGATCGGCGGTCGGGCAAATTCGCAAGCCGGCTCGACCGGAGGCCACAGTTGGGAAGAAAATCGCCGAGACATAACTTCCGGCATCGAGGACGAGCCTTGCCGCGCCGATTGCCGCCAGCTCTTCGCCAATGACGACCATCCGGATCGGCAGCGGCGATCCCGCCTGGGCCGTCGGCACCAGTTCATCGAAAAGCGCAATGTTTGCAGCAAGTCTCCGCTGCCGCAGCCCGAGTTCTTCCGTGCGATGGAGCCTTTCTGAGGCCGCCGCCGCTCCGATTGCAGCAACATTGATCGAAGCCGAAAACGCATGGGCGAGCGCGAAACGGCGAAAGATCTCCTCGTGCTCGCTTGTGCCGAGCATCAGCATGCCACCGGATGCGCCGAAGCCTTTACCGAGGGAGGCTGCGATGATCGTGCGGTCACCGAGCCCATGCGGTATCTGCGAGCGGGCATAGCCTGCGCCCTTCTCGCCGAAGATCGAGATGCCATGCGCATCATCGATGTAGAGGAACAGACCATAGCGCCGTTGCAATTCGAGGAGTGCGGCCACCGGAGCGCTTCCGCCCATGGAATAAACGCCGTCGCAAATGAAGGCGACACAGGGATGCGCCTGGCAGATCTCCTCCAGATCCGCAAGGTTGTTGTGAGATATGGTGCGCACATCGGCTTCCTCGGCGACGACCGGCTTGTGATAGGCAAGCGTTGCGTGCGCCAGGCGGTCGAAGACCATGACCGGCTTCACACCCTCCGTCAGCGCCCCCGAAGCAATCAGTGGCAAGGCGCTCATATTGGCGGCGAGCACGGTCGAATAGGTGATCACGCGCGCATCAAAGAGGTCTGAGAGCGCCTCCTCCAGTTCGCCAAGGGCTGCAAAGTTCAACTTGGTTCGCGCGCAGGACCAGTGAAGCGCGCCATAATGCATGACCAGCGCCGCAGCACCGGTGGTGATCGCCGTATGATTGTCGAGGCCGAGATAGGAACAGCGCACGAAATCGGTCACCTCCCGCGACTTGCCGTTGGGCACGCCGATCTCGACCCGCCGTCCTTTCAGCGGCCTGACATAAAGTGCCATCAGACCGTTGAGATGGGCGGCGGCGAAATGCGGCGCCGACGTCTGGATGAGGGCTGCCGTATTGCGATATCGCGAAGGCCGTTCGTCACGCTGCTTCTCATTCTGCATGGGATCCTCCTCCCGCACCAAACGGTTCAAGCGTAAGGAGGAGTGACCACTTCATACAACGAAGCCTGGACGAAGATTTCGATAAGATTGCGTGACGGCCGCCACGCGAATGTGACGGTGTTACGTCGTCTTGACGGCATAGCCCTCGCCGCGAACCGTCCGGATGATGTCGCGCCCAAGGGCCCTCTGCAGCGACCGGCGAAGACGCGCCACATGTACGTCGACCGTGCGCGGATCGACGAAATTGCCGGCCGGCCAGACAGCCTCGATAAGATCGAGCCTTGCAAAAACCCGCCCCGGCGTCGTCATCAAGGCCGACAGGATGCGGAACTCAATGGGGCTGAGGCCGACCGGGCTGCCATCTGCGAAAGCCTGGCGTGTGTCGGGGTCAAGCCGAAGGCCGGGATGCGGCGGTGGTGTGGACAAAGGGTCCGCCCCAGTCCCCTCCCCCAGCCGCGAATGAAGGTAGGAGAGAAGCCTTGAGGGTTTCAGGGGTCGGATGAAGTTTTCATCGGCGCCCGATTTCAACACGTCGATAAAGGGCACGCCGCCTGCCACCAGCGCAATGATGGGCACATTGCCTGGGAGGCTCTCCTGTCTGACGCGCGAGGAAAGCTCGGAAAGAACAGCCGATCCCGGCTGGCAATCGACGAGCACTGCAGCGACTTTCCCTTCGGCGATCAAGGCGATCGCAGCCTCGACGCCGTCGGCGAGAAGCGCGGGATAACCGTCGGTGGCGAGCACGTGCGAGAGCATCAGGTAGTAGTCGGCATCTTCCGAGAGGATTGCAATGCCGGTCTGTATGAGACTCGTGGGAATCTTGGCTTGAAAAGACATTTTGCTGTCACAACGGTTAGCGTGTGCGGGCCGACAGCAACAACTTACGGCCAGCAATTCCTCCATATAGGTGCATTAAAACACGTTATACGGGATTTATGAAGGCTTGCGCTGCATTTTTTGTTGTAACATAATAAAATTAGCCTGCATCGAAGGACGACGAGCCTGAGAGGCTGCCAGAGGACGGCACGTGATCGTGGCCCATTGCGGTTTCAACGTCCGGCATCCAATCATGATCAACTCGCGCTGACGGTGACAGGACATCGTCGATGCAAAATCCGATTGATGCGCTGGCCGGCCGGCTGGACGCTGCGGAGTCTGAAGGCATTTCTGTGGACGCGGCGGCTGGTGCTGCCCGCCTGGTCTATGGACATAACGCCAAAACCGCAGTCGCGTGGTGCGCGATTCATGCGCGCGGCAACGGGCGAAGCTCGGACTATTCGTTCTGGCTACGCGTCTTTCATCATCTCGGTCATGACGGCTGATCAGCCCTCCCCGACGTCGCGGCAGGGAGCATGTAAAAGAGGTACCGGCATCACTTACCGTGGGAGGCGAAAGCGAAGCCGCACGACCGCGAGACTATCGCTGACGACACGCGAGCCGCCGCTAAACCGATCACGGAATATTCAAACCCGGTTGGCAGACGCGCGCCGGGGCGCCCACCGCCCGGGCGCGGCTTGGTCCGTCCCCTCCCCTCCCCCGCTCCTTGCATCAGCGAGTACGTGGGGCAAAATCGGTGGCAGCGTTTCGGTGAGCGAGCATAGAAATGTGCATAACTCGGCGTTTTGGGACTTGATTGATAGCCTGGGGATTCTCCTGCAGGGGCAAATCATGATTCGATTCTGTCATGACGAAACGGCTCCCCTCCCCCGAGCATGCCGACACACTGTCGCTGAATGCGTTGCGCAGTCTTGTGTCCGGTCTGTTGGAGCGGTCGCAGCAGGCGGAAGCCCGGCTCGCGAAGCTTGAGGCCGACAACATCCAGCTGCGCGAGGAAAACGCCGCCCTTCGGCTCGAGAACACCCGCCTGAAACTCGACAACCAGCTGCTGCGCGACGAGATCGCCCGGTTGAAGAACCTGCCGCCGCGCCCGCCGTTTCGCTCCTCCGGTATGGACAAGGCGACGGATGCCAAATCCGATGACAAAGCCCAGACAACGAAGAAGCCGCGCGGTGCGAAGTTGGATGTGAAACGGGTGAGCCGGCAGGAGATCTTGCGCATCAATGCTCCGGCCGGCTCACGCTTCAAGGGGTACAAAAGCGTCTATGTTCGCGACCTGGTGCTCAAGGCGGAGCTCGTGCATTACCGTCGCGAATGCTGGATGACGCCGGATGGAAAGACGGTGCTGGCACCCTTGCCGGCGGGGATCATCGGTGGCTGTGGCACCAACCTCAGGCGGCTGTGCCTGATGTTGCATGCACAAGGACAGGTAACGACCGCGCGTCTGACGACATTGCTCAATGGCATTGGTCTCGACATCTCAAAACGCCAGATCGTACGGCTTTTGACCCGGCAGCTGGATGGCTTTGTTGCCGAGGACGCGGCGGTGTTGCATGCCGGTCTGGTGTCGTCGTCTTATGTCACCGTCGACGACACCGGCGCCCGACATTCCCATAATCCATATTACGCCACACACATCGGCGGCCCGAATTTTACCGTCTTCCGAACGGCAAAATCGAAGTCGCGCCTGAATTTCCTGTCGCTACTGCGCGGCGGCTACCAGGATTATGTGCTCAATGATGCCGCGTTCGATTACCTGAAAGAACGCCGTGCGGATGCGGCCATTACTGCCGGACTTCGCGCTCTTGAACCGCAGCGCTCTGCAATCAGGTGCCATTCATGGCGCATCTGGCCGAAAAGGGTATCGACATCCTCGACCGACAGGAGGTCGGCACGCATGCCGAGGCCGGCCTGTGGGGTTCTATCCGTCACCACGGCCTGATGGGCAACACGGTGATCGTCTCCGACGACGCCGGCCAGTTCCGCGTCGGCAATCACGCGCTGTGCTGGGTTCATGCCGAACGTCTTCTGCAAAAGCTGATGCCAGGAACCGCAAAAGAGGAGCGGTCGCTCACCATGGTCCGCGATCTCGTCTGGCGTTTCTACAAGGCGCTGAAAGCCTACAAGCAGAATCCTTCCCCGCGGGCCGTTCCGGCCTTCCGACGACGGTTCGACCGAATCTTCAGCCTGCGCACCGGTTATCAGGCACTCGATAAGCTGCTAGAGCGTCTGCTTCGAAGGAAGACCGAGCTGCTGAAGGTCCTCGAGCATCCCGAGATTCCGCTGCACACCAACGCATCGGAAAATGACCTGCGGAGTTTTGTCACGAAGCGAAAAATCTCCGGCGGCACGATGAGTCGCGATGGCCGTGTTGCGCGCGACGTCATGCTTGGTCTTATGAAGACCTGCCAGAAGCTTGGGCTGTCCTTTTACCACTATCTCGGTGACCGGCTTGGGATCGGTAACGTCGGGCAACCGGTCCCGCCCCTGTCGGCAATCATTCTCGCTCGGGCTTGAACACCCGGGGCCGCGTCGGCTTGGCTGCGCCACCACCGTTGCCCACTGAAACGGCACTGCCACCAAATCTGCCCCGCGTACCTCAGCGAACCCTTCGGTCCGCGCATCGCCGAGGTGTTAACACCATGTCAACCTTAACGAAAATTTGCAAACGGAACCAAACATCCGGTTTTGTTCGCTCAGGCAGATTGCCCTTCGGACGAATGAAATCATGGCTAGGCTCGCCGGGATGTCGAGGGCTGGCCACGCACAAGGGCCATCAGCATCGGACCAAGTGAAAATTCACCACGTTCGGCGCGTCGTGTCAAATCCCTGAGATAGCCGCCGGCCGACTGGATATGCCCTGCCCTTTCGAGGATGCAAGCCATGACGGCCGCGGAATTTTCAGGCCCGAGGATTTCGCAAGCATCCTGGTACGCCGACGGACTGACGCCGAGCATCGATCGAACGACGACCGCCGCCGACATCAGGTCGCGCCAACTGCCCACCGCGCCGCCTGGTCCGTAAGCGGCAATCTCCGGGCAGGCGTTCAGGACGAGCGATAAGGGAAACGCCTTGATCGGCTCCGGCATTGGCTTGGGCTCCACCCTCGGCTTCGCCTCCTGCTTCTTCTCGGAAGCTGGTTCAGGTTCATAGATGGATTCGGTATGTGAATTCTGTAGGTGGCAGCCGTTCTGGTCATCATTGCCGACTTTTTTTTGAACATTCAGTTGATTTTCCAGGACGATAAGGACTTCGTCGCGAAGCATGGCCATTTCCTCGGCGACATCTTCCAGCGTTGCGCGGTCCGGGTTACGCGGTAGCCTTGCAATAAGCGCCAGGAACTGCACCTCGATCGCAGCCCAATTGCCCGGAACCCCCTCCTCAATTGCGGCGCCGATCAGCTTGCGGACGTCGCGGCGGGCAATCGACAGCCTCTCGCGCGTCAGCCTGAAAGCCTTTCGTTCAGCCATCACTTGCTGCGCCATCAGTGCGAGTTCCCCCTGGCGGGCAAGTAAAGGCGACAGGTCGAAGCCAAAGGCTTCCTCGACCTTGCCGGCGTCGCTGCGACGGGCATAACGCTTGCCGTTCGGGCTGTCGTTGCGGATCACGAGCCCGGATTCGACGAGGCTTGCGAGATGCCGCCTGAGCGTCGTGCCGGTAATCCCGTTTGCCCTCAGCGAGAGTTGAGCATTGGACGGAAAGACGACGAGCGATTCATCGCCAGAGAGCTCCTGGCCGGGATGAAAGGAGAGCAGGGCGCTCAGGATAGCGAGCGCTCTGTCGGTCACGCCAAGGCGTTCGCGCGCCTCGCAGGCGTCGCGGTAGACGCGCCACTTGTCAACCGCGCCTTCCGTCTTTGCCTTTCGGGTTTCAAGCTGCCCTTTCACCAGGGCAAGCGTCATCGCCCGCCGCCCAAAGGGCGTCGATACACTTCCGCTCTGCATGTTCCTTCACCTTTCAAGAGGCAAAAGAAATCCGCTCGCCGAAACTAGCGCAAATATTCTTGACACTGATTCCCGGAAGTGCGATTCTCGAAGTTGTCCAGACTACGAGGAAAGCTTCCGTTGCGGTTTCGTGCGGGGGCTTTTTTCTTTTGCGCGTTAGCTCCTATTTATCACCTGCTTGCCGTCTGAACTCTTCGTAGAGACGATCGATATTATCCGACAGGTAGCGGCCGAATTTCCCGGCATTCTTCGCCTTCAGCGCCACTGTAAACGTCTTGCCCGACGGCTTGAATTCAGCCGACAGGGCCTTGTCGCTTGCCTCCCAGGAAGAGGCCGCGGCCTTGGCGCGCTTCGGCACCGCCTTCAGTTCCCTGACCAGCGCATCGAAGCGCAGATCCGATCCTATCGCCTGAAAAGCCGCCTCGCCAATCAGCGCCACTGCCCTGGCCGTATTCGACGGCTTTTCAATCAGCTGCGCGAAATCGATCCAGCGGTCGCGTCCGACCGATTTCGCCGGTCCGATCGCTGCAATCACCTCGGCAGGAACGCGCGAGGTCACCGAAAGCATGCGCGTCAGCATTGGTGCGTCGATCGACAGCGCCGTCTGCACGACAGCGCGCTCGTAGCCGAGCCCCGTCAGCCGATCGGCAAAGGAGGCGCGCTCTATAAAGGAAAGGTTCTCGCGGGCGGAGTTCTCCTGTCCCTGGGCGATCACGTGACCAATATCATCAACGGGCTTGACGACGGCCTTGACGGGACGGCCGAGAAGCTTTGCAGCACGCACACGGCGATGGCCGAAGACAAGCTGGTAGCGGCCTTCTGCGGTGGGATGAGGGCGCACCAGCACCGGCGTATCCTGTCCGCGCTCGCGAATGGCCGCGAGCAGCTCTTCGAAGGCCTGGTCGTCGGCCTCCATGCGATCGGAAACGAAAGAGGCGTCGACGATATCAGGATCAAGCTCGACGACGGCCTCGTCATGCAGCTGATCGGCGAGTGCTGCCTTCTCGGCGAGCTCGTTCAGCGAACTGATCATCGAGCGGGAGGCGCCGCGGCTGGCATAACCTGTGGCAACTGGGCGGCCCGACTTGACATCGGCCTGTGTGATCCCGAGCAAAACGTCACGGCGCGCCATGGAAGCCCCCCCCGATTCGGCCTAAACTGATGAAATTTCTCAGAAAAACCCTCGTTTGTACGGCTGACAAAAACCTATCCATTCTGTCGCCCCCAAGCTCTGTGCAACAAGGCGATGATTTCGCTGTTGACGCTGTCCATGGATTCCCGCGCCCGGTCGTAAGTGGTGGCGGTGAACTGCGAGCGTTCCACCTCGTAGAGCGACTGCTTGGTCAGCCCGGCATCCGAGATCGCCGTCGACTTGACCATCTGATGTTTGAGCATTTGCTCGGCGAACATGCTCTGCATGAAGCCGACCATCGACTGCTGGGGAATGTCGCCCGGCTCGTAGCGGGTGATCAGATAGCGGAACCAGTCGAGCGTGACGTTGACACCGGCGCCTTCGACGCTCTTCAGGATCCCCCCCAGCATCAGCAGGAACTGCGACATTGACATGATGTCGAGCATCTGCGGGTGGACCGTGATGAGCACGGAAGTGGAGGCGGTGAGCGCGGTTAGCGTCAGGTAGCCGAGCTGAGGAGGGCAGTCGACCACGACGACGTCATACTGGTCGTCAACCTCGGTAAGCGCCTGGCCGATGCGGGTATAGAAGAGCTTGCCGGCATTGCTGTCGCGCCGCTGCATAGCAATCGGTGTGTCGTATTCGTATTCCTGCAGCTCGAGATTGGCCGGCACGATGTCGAGGTTGGGAAAATTCGTGCGCTGGATGATCTCGCTGACCGGCCGGCGTTCGTCGTCGTATCGCAGCGCCTCATAGAAAGAGGGATTGGAATCGAGTTCCGGCTGGATGCCGAAGAGGGCCGACATCGAGGCCTGCGGGTCGAGGTCGACCGCAAGCACGCGGTAGCCGCGCAGCGACAGATATTGTGCAAGATGGACTGCGGTGGTGGTCTTGCCGGAGCCGCCCTTGAAATTGACGACGGAGATAACCTGGAGCTTTTCGCCCGGCTGGCGACGTGGCGAGCGGTCGATGACCTCGCGCAGCTCCCCGATCTGCTCAGCACTGTAATAGCGACGTCCGGTCGGCGTTGTTGTCGGCTGCGGTCCCTTGCCTTGCAGATGCAGCTTCTTCAGGTAGCTCGGCGAGACATTGAGGAATTCGGCAACCTCTGCAAGCGAGAAGACACGCAGGGTCTTCATCGCATTGGGCGGAAACTTCTCCATGCGCAGCATGTCGAGCTTCGTGGAGATCTCGTTGCCCTGATCGAGGATCGTGTCAGAGAAGCGGGGCGCCGGCGCGATGGCTTTTGGTGTCGCGTTCATCCAATAAAATACCTTGGTGTCGATTTTTATCGAAAATCATCGAATTATCGGCACTATCGGCCGATTCTCGAATTTGAACAAGGAATTTACAGTTAACGGCCCGGCGAGGGCCGCTTATCTACACGTTTCGGCAATATTGCCGCTGGATTTGGTGCTTCGGAAGCGTCTTACCGGAGAGCGAAGTCAGCGCGAAAAGCTTCGATGCTGGCGAATCGGTTTAACGCCGCGTCATCCCTCCAAGGTTTGACTGACTTGAATAAGGCAGTTAAAGATCGTTTTCAAGCACCAATGTCGAAAAAGAGCGACACCGCTCAAGAAGGGGAGGGGAGCAGCACCGGAGAAATCTCGAAGACCCTGGCCTTGCCGCGGCCCATCGCATTTGTCCCGACGCGCTCGACGAGCAGCCCTTTGCGCACGAGCGGGTCGAGCACTTCGTTGACGCCAGTCCGCGTCAATCCGGTTTCTGTCACGATCGCGGAGACTGTGAGCTCGCGGCCCAGTTCAAGCATGTATTGGAGGACATTCATCATGCCGATCTGCTTCAGGCGCGCCTGCGCCGTCTCATCGGGCAACCTGTCGTCAAGGATCATCCGCGAGGCGAGGGCGGAAAAGGCAAGGCTGTCGAGAGTGATCGAACCGCGAGGCGCCATGAGTGACTTTCGATAAAAGAGTTTAGACGCGGAAAGCATAGCGCCGGTCCATCCAACTGCAAACCGGCGTCCCTACAAACACAGCGCCAACACCCTTAGAAATTACGGTGGCGCCATGGCGAGAGCATCGCTAGATAGATGATTCAGCGGGAGTTTTGCCCTTGATGAAATCGAGCCTCGAACATCTGCCGGAAAAGAAGCAGCGCGAACTCGCGCGCGTCGTCGAAATCATTCACGAGGAGTTCGAGGATGCCTTGAGGGGAGGGGAGGCGGAGTTCAAGAAGAAGGGCCGCATCTGGAAAATCATTCTCTTCGGCTCCTATGCGCGCGGCACCTGGGTCGACGAACCGCACACGACGAAGGGCTACCGATCCGACTACGACATCCTGATCATCGTCAGCACGAAGAAGCTCACCGAACCCGAATACTGGTATGGCGCCAAGGATCGCCTGATGCGCGATCGCGGCATCAAAACCCCGGTTGGTGTCATCGTTCACACTCGCCGGGACGTTGGCGACCACCTTCACAAAGGCCAACACTTCTTCTCCGACATACGTCGCGACGGGATCGTTCTTTACGAGCTAAACGATGATCCTTTGCCAATGCCCAAACCGATGTCGCCGGAAGAAGAGTATCTAATCGCAAAGGAACAATTTGAGGAGCGCTTTCCGTCAGCGCAATCGTTCATCGACACCTACCGGTTCCTTTTACAGAAGGCCCAGCTTAGCCACGCTGCGTTCGAACTTCACCAAGCGATCGAGCAAACTTACTCAACATTGCTTCTCACTTTGACGAACTATGCGCCAGCGTCTCACAATATCAGTTTCCTTCGTGCACTTTCCGAAGACAGAGACCTTCGTATAGCGCTCGCCTGGCCGCGTGAGAGGCAGCGCTTTACAGCCTGGTTCAATCTGATCAACGAAGCCTACGTGAAGGCGCGTTATTCCCGGCACTATAAAATTAGCAAAGAAGCCTTGATATGGCTTGGAGAGCGCACCGAGGAACTTCATCAGCTTGTGGCAATGGTATGCAGAGAGCACTTGGCGCACCTAAAATCACAGCTTTGATAGAGCTTAACTCACAAGGAGCGCCTGATATGTCTACTTGCGACTAGCGCTAAAAACTGGTGAGAACCGTATCGGTGGTTTTTCTCTCTGGTCGAAGATCAGTGCTCATCCTTCAGCAAATCCCAAGCGGTCATCCCTTCGTTGTGAGCTGCCGCCATTTACCGCCCGCGTCTGCGGCCATCGCGGCAGCCTTGAGGTTTGTTCCAGCACCGCTGGAACCACTTTTTCCTCTACGATGCCTATGAACTAGGTCGACCCGCGGATCACGAATGCATCGAGCTTCGGGCGTTCACGCCGCTGCGCTTCGGCAACATCGTTGAAGAGGGTTGTGCCGCCCAGATCCTCCAGCACGACATCCGACTTCAGGCGCCAGTTCTGGTGCTCATCCTGTGTTCCGGGAATGTTCGTCGCACGTCGCTCGCCCACCATATCTGCAAGCCGTACAGTTACCAGCATACTGTTCGTCCGGGCCAGAAGGCGATGGATCGCCACTATGATTTGAGCGCTTACCATGTCCTCGACCCCAGAGAGTATCGATCGGGCGTCAAGCACTCCCGCATCTACTGCCGCCCGAATGAGAGATGTCTTTCGGGCAAGTCTTTCTGCCCTTAGGGCCTGCGCCTCAACCGGAGCACACCAGCCGAAAGTTTCCGCGAACGCAATGTCGTCGGCACTCCACCATCCGATCAGGGGTGGAAGATCATGCGTGGATAGGCAGGCAAGGGAAAGCTCTTGTGTCCCTGACCGGTCGACGTCCTCAGGCGCGACATCTTCGAAGTATAGGACTCGATAGCCGAACACTCCCGCGGACCGCATTGCCGGCCTGAAGCCAACGGGCACGTTGCCGAGATCTTCGCCGATCACCAACATCTCGTAAGAACGAGAGACTTTTGCCAGATCCGACATCAACTCCATAAACGGGTACCGAAGGTATCCACCAGCCGACGGCGGATCGCCCTGCGGGATCAAGAACAGTTGCCAGAGGCTCATTGCATGGTCCAACCTAAGCGCTCCGGCGAAGCGCGCCGTCTGACCAAGGAGAGCTTCGTAGTGCAACGCGCTGCGATCAAGCAACGGTTGGGGAGATAATGGAACAAGACCCCAATCCTGTCCTCTAACACTAAATGCATCCGGAGGAGCGCCTATGTGCAATCCCGGCAAGACCATCCGGGGTAACGACCACGTTGAAGAGCCGTCGGGAACTTCGCCAACCGCGAAATCGAGATACAATCCGACGCGCATTCCGATCGTCTTGGCTTGGGCTGCAACCTCCTTTAGCTGTATAGTCGTCAGCCATTGGAGCCACATCTGAAACTCGACGCCATCGCTGTGATTGACAGCAAATTGCCGAACTTGGACGCCTTGGTAGTCTTGAAGCTCCTGGGGCCAGTCGGTCCAGCCGCTTCCATGTCCCGATCGGGTCATTTCCAAAGAGAGGGTCTCGAAAAGGCAATGCCCGTAAAGCGCATCGCCACCCTCGGATTTGAATTTCTCGAAGGCCTCCGCGGGCAGATCACCACGTTGCGCCTCATCATTTTGCCATAGATGCCAAAGCTCTTTCAGAGCGGCGATCTTGATTTCAGCCACTCCGGAGTAATCAATGAAATCGCAAGATCGCAGGGCCGCGAGCCTCGCATCGTCGACCAGAGAGCCTCGATCGATTGGTATCGTGTCGACGGCGAGAAACAATGGATTTAGAAAGCGCCGATTGGAGGGGGAATAAGGGCTGCTGCGTTCGGGTGCGGCGAGGAAGAGCGCATGGACAGGGCTAAGCCCAACGAAGTCGGCTCCGGCCTCAGCAGCGATCGCGCAAAGAGCTTTGACATCCTCGAAGTCGCCAATTCCCCAGTTGCGCAACGAGCGCAGTTCGTAGATCTGGCAAGATATGCCCCACATTCCCCGTGGTGGCGGGGATGGCGGAATGTGGCAATGTGTGCCGTCAGGTACGAGCAGTTGCGGCCGAGGCCAATCTTCTACTGCCTTCTGGTCGAGCGGATTGAGCGCACTAAGCTCTCGCACGATGAGAGATCTGGTACCTTCTGGAACCTCTTGAACGATCCCTTGCAGATCCTCATAGGTTTCCGGGATGATCGACTTCTCCGCCAGCTGCGATAGTAAAAGCTGGCCGATTTCGTATGATGCACTCATTACCGTGTCTAGCCTCCCACCACGTCAGACGCCCGGCCAGCGCGATGTACCTGATGCAAAGGTAGTGGGCGTCAACTATCCAGGCTCGCCCGGTCTCCGGGCATGGAAAGCAATCGACGCCTTGTTCCCGAATTCACCTTCTCCCACTCTCTCGAATGAGCGACTGTCGAACCTTGGTTAAAAACGAAAGTTCCCGGCCAAGCAGATTGATTGGACCGGCTCGTGCGTCGCGCGAGGTCGGGTTGCGATGGTCGGAGGCAACAAGCACCATGTCGACAGGAAATGTCGATCGACAGGAAAAAGGACGTGGCAGCCGGAAAGAAAGAAGCAGAAAGGGTGTCAGACACGACATGGAGGAGAAACATGAACGCCGAGGGATTATTAGAGCAATCGAGCTGCTCGTCCGCTCCGCCGCATGGCGTTGCTGTAGTAGCTCGACGCCTGTTGAACCGACCTATGGCGCGACTGCTCCATGGCCTCGGGCAGGGGAATGCCGCGGTTCGCCGCCTCCGTAAGATAGCCCGACCGCAGCCCGTGCGCTGAAAACTCTCTCGGCTCCAGGCCTGCGAGCTTGGCCCGTTGCTTGACGATGTCGTTGACCGCCTTCGGATCCAGCGGGCGGTGGGCAACATTGCCCCAGCGGTCGATCGCTCGGAACATGGGTCCCCTCTCGATCCTGGCGACCTCGAGCCAGGCATTCAGCGCCTCGACTGGCCGGCCGGTGAGATAGACGACCTCGTCCTGATCGGCACCGGAGGTTTTCGTGCGGCCGAGATGAATGGCGAGCGAGGGCAGGGGAGGGCCGTCCTTGACCCCTATCGCGGGCTCGACCACGAGCTGCTCCTTGCGCATTCCGGCGATCTCGCTGCGGCGGCGACCGCCGGACGCGAAGGCGACCATCAGGATCGCCCGGTCGCGGATATCGCGCAGGCTTCCCGTGCTGCAGGTCGCCAGCAGTCTAGCCAGCACATCCGATGTCACCGCTTTCGCGCTTTTGCGGCGACGCGGCCGCGACGTGGCGCGCACCGCCAGGCGGATCGCCGATTTCAGGGCAGGGGAAGCGGAGAACCCTGTCAGGCCGCGCCATTTGGTGAGCGTCGACCAGCTGGCCAGCCGTCGGCGCACCGTGTCGGGGGCATGCGGTCCCGCCGATCGCAGGAACCCTTGGGCGCGAAGGCTGTGCTCGATGCTGGCCGGCATCCCATGGTCGGGATCGGTGCTACGCTTTTCCGGATCCCACAAATGCTGGGCGACGAACTTCAACAGCAGCGCTTCCGGCGCCGGCCAGGGCAGGGGGCTGCCGGTGGCGGCCAGCGACCAGGCCTGCAGATAGGCAAGATCGGAGGTCAGAGCCCTCAGCGTGTTTGCACCCATCCCCGCATTGACCAGATGGCGGAGGGTCTCGACATCCTCGTCGGTCAGCAGTTCGGCAAGCTCATCGCGGCGCTCGATCGGCAGCACCGCGGCGATCGTGTCGAGGTCCTGGGCGCGACGATCAGCGCCGATGTCCTTGGCTCTGGTCATGCCGTCGACGATGCCGGATGACGTTTCAGGTCCGTCTGCCCGAAATCACGCCCCTTGAACAGCAGCGGCGCCTTAGCAATCGCAGCGACGGCATAGGACAGGCAGTCGCCCATGTTCAATGCCGCCGGATGGCGCCCCTTGCCGAACCGCTCAAACGCCTGCTCGGCGGCGTGATAGTGCCGTTCGCCGAAGGTCACTGCGCTGACATTCGACAGCGCGACGAGCTGCGCAATGATGGCAGCGGCATTCGGAAATCCCCTGCCGGTCAGCACCATCCGGGCCTCGAGGAGCGTCGGCCAGCCGATGGCGACCGATTCGCGAACGACGATCGCCTTGAATGTTTCAGCCTCCGGCTCTGCCAGAGACATTGCCAGAATGACCGAGGTATCGAGCGCGATCATATCGGCAGGCCGTTCTCGTCATAAAAATCGTCGTGCGCCGATGTCGCGCCGGCCGGAACCGCGCGGCGACCTTCGGCCATGAGGTCCCAAAGCACCTCCTCCGGCCTGCGCGCCGTCGACTGCCGCAATTCCAGGTCAAAATGCTCCAACGCCTGCTCGACCAGCTTGTTGATCGGCTGGCCGGTGCGTTTGGCAAGCGCGTGCGCCAGATCCCGGGCCTTGGCGCTGCGCACGGAGAGTTGCGGTTCGGACATCGTGTTCCTCGTCGAATTGAATGTGTAAAATAGCGATTGCGGCGCCAGATGGCAAGGTTTTGCTTCCTGCCATCTTACTTCCGATAAGCGCTACTTATCGATGGTTATGACGCCCAACCGGCAATCATACCATCTGAGGAATAGTAATTTAGATATAGAGTTCGTTTAGCAATTCGTTTACCATAATATCAATGGCTTACGATCTTGCGAAAATCAGCATGGCAGCCCTGATGCGACCGGCGTTCGACGCCGGTGTCGCTCTCACGCGTCTCGACGAGCGCATCGCCCGCTCACCGGTCGGTGCGGGCTGGATCGAACGCCAAAACTTCGCCGATGCCTGCGCCTCGCTGTGGATCGACGGCGAACTCGTCCACCTCGAAGACTTGGTTCTGCACGACGCCACGCGGGATATTCGCACACCCACCCATGAGCTGACCATCGCCCGTGACGTCCTGCGCACCCGCCGACGTATCGCTGCGCAGTCGCCGGACTGGGCGTTGTCTCCGGACGGTATCCGAACGTTGCGACAGACGGCGGACGTCACCCTGGTCCGTGCTGAGGCGGCGGAGCCGGCCGGCGTCATTCGGCCCGCTGTCAGGGCCAATGCAGAAGGTGAGGGGAAGGAAATCGACGAAGCCGAAGGGCTTCCCGGCATGGACTATGCCGCCATCGACGCGGTGCTCGCCCGATCAGAAGCGGCGATCGAAGAGGCCAAGCGTCCTGGCCACGTCGGCCGGAGCGGTGCTGCGGAAAAGGATCCGCTGGTCTATGATCTCGACTGGGACGAGGACGAGCGGCTGGAGGAATGGCGCGGGGTGCTGCGCCAGGCCGAACACCTGCCGGCGGTGCTGCAGGCGATCATCGCCCTCGATGCCTGGAACGAGCTGGCCGTCCTGCAGCATGCGCCGTGGCTCGGCCGGCTATTTGCCGCCTCCATCCTGCGGCAGGCTGGCATCACCAGCGGCGCCCATCTGGCCCCCATCAATCTCGGCCTAAAAACCATTCCCGTCGATCGGCGCCGGCATCGTAGCCGAGATGTCCGGTTGCTCGCGATCGCCGGCGGGCTGATTGCGGCCGCCGAGATCGGCATGAAGGAGCATGACCGGCTGGCGCTGGCGCGCACGCTGTTTGAGCGAAAGCTGGAAGGGCGGCGGACATCGTCGAAACTGCCGGAGCTGGTCGAGCTGGTGATGGCAAAGCCGCTCGTGTCGGCCGGGATGGTGGCGAAAACGCTGGACGTCACGCCGCAGGCGGCGCGGCGGATTGTTTTGGAGCTCGGCCTGCGCGAGATGACCGGGAGGGGGAGGTTTCGGGCGTGGGGTGTTCTTTAAGTTTAGGACAAAGGTGAATTGACCATCCGCCCCTGTGCATCGCGGCGGTCGACGGAGTCAGCGCTCAGGCAGGAGGGCGAGGCCCCCTTGGCTCAGGACCAAGTTAAGGGACGTGACCACCTCGCGTCTGGCGGCCTCCAACTCATCTTGGATGTCGCAGTCGTGGAACATGAACCAGTCTGACTGTTGGCTCACCTTGCCGACGCGCTCGGCGTTCACCAACGTGGCACGGAAATCATCAAGGCGGGCGGAGACGGTCTCCATGCCGCTTCGAAGGCCAGCGTCGCTGAGGGTGCGCACCCCCCCAGCCAAGCGGCGAACCCTGCGACCTTCTCGATCTACGAGTTCGCCAGTGGCGAGCACTCTTTGAGTGTCCGCGACTGCCCTCTTGAAATTGTCCGGATGCTCGCAACTCAAGCGATCTCGGAAAGCGGGGCGTAGAAATGCCTCGGCGAACAGGCCGAGCATCAAAGTGTCACGCTCTGCAGCTGTCAGACCTTGCGCTACGGTGCGGTAGTAGTCGTTCTGCAGGCGATCATCGCGATTGAGCGCAGCATCGTAGTCGCCCCATGACCATGTCATGACTGCGAACTTTCCGGCCTTCCTACGATCTTTCGAAATCTCCGCCGCCTCATTTTGGATAATCGTGTCTGGCTTCGCTGTCGTGGCAAGAATAAAAAGGTCGAGCTTTGCAGGATGGGTTTCGACGTCCTTAATAGCTTGAGCAAGTATTTCGCGGGTGATTACACCACCGACCTTGGGCCGATTCTCGTGGTCGAGGTCGTCGCGGCGCTTGCACTGTATTCCGATCGTTCGACCATCCTCTGCGGTGAGTAGGACATCCAAGCCACCCTGAGATTGGCCATGGCGGCCCACCTTTTGAGGCACTGGATCGCCAAAAACGACCCGCGCAACGCCCACGGTGAGGTCTTCAAACTGTTGCCAGTAAGCGGGTACCGCGAAGGCCTGGGTGATATCCGGCATAGTGGGACCTCCGAAGTCAGCGCAGACGGTCGATGCTTGCGATATAGCCGTTTAGCCGGGATTTAATCAAGCAAACAGAATTGTAACTTGGGTCTGAGGTCGTTGACCGAGGTGGCGAAAGATGATTGATCATTCTGAAATACGAGTGGCTTGATGTTTGACGCGAAACGCCTCGGATGGAAGGTTCGAAAACTGCCCGATGTCGCCTCGGTTGCATCAAGTTTATGAACCTGTCCGCTGCGCGTACTGAGTACTTAAAGAGGATTTCCAGCATGCATGTTCTGCTTTCGAGAGCGTTGGCTTCTACTGTTCGTGACGAAATCCCGTTGCCCGAAGGCGCAAAGTACGATGTCGCTTTGGGCGCCTGGCTTGGAGAGAGCGGGCTTTTGGCCTATGATCCCGACACGGATCGGGTGAGCAAGAAGCAGGATGTCGAAACTGGCGAAGACCAAAAAGGGCAATGAGCTCCGCCGCATTGGTAGACGTTCTCATCCTCGCCAGTATTCACGACTTTCCTACCGATCGAGTCTGCGTAGCACTCGAGAAGGCCGGCGCATCGTACTTGCGTCTGAATTCCGAGAGTCTTAGCACGGCAAAAGTACGGCTAGATCCTCAAGAACCAAGGCTGGAAATTGGTCTTGGTGATCATACGTGGGTGGTCGATGGTGGTCTCAAGTCAGTATGGTGGCGGCAACCTACGTTCCTTCGTAATGTCCCTCACGAGGCCTTGACTCTCGATGAGCAGCTTTCCCGATCGCAGTGGCCCGCTTTCTTGCGCGGATTGATGGTGTTCGACGACGCAGAGTGGATCAACCATCCTGCGATGACGTATCGCGCAGAGTCCAAACCCTGGCAGCTTCATATCGCGGCGAAGCTGGGGTTCGACATCCCTAAGACGATTATGACGAACGACCCTGTTGCTCCGATTGTGGAGACAATCGGAAATTGTGTCGCCGTCAAATCAATTGATACGGTCCTACTGCGCGAAGGCAATCAGCAATACTTTGCCTACACCCAATTGCTTGACTGGTCTGACATCGCCACAAGCGATCTTAGCGCCGCACCCGTTGTGATCCAAGAAGCCATTTCACCGAAGCTCGACCTGCGCGTTACGGTTTTAGGCGAACAAGCTTGGGCTGTGGCTGTGACCGCTGACGGCGGAGCCATTGATGGTGACTGGCGGCTGAAAAAAAAGGGCGAGCTTGCCTATCCAACTTTCGACCTCCCTCTGGACGTAGAGCAACGCTGTATTGAACTGGTTCGCAGCATGGGGCTCGTCTACGGGGCGATCGATCTGGCTGTTAGTGGGGATCGCTTCGTCTTCATTGAAATCAACCCAACCGGAGAATGGGGATGGCTAGACAACCCGGAGCGTCCTCTCGCGAAGGCTATTGCCGCCGCCTTGCAAAAATGATTGGCTCTTGTCTAGCTGATGCCTGGTTTCAGGTTTTTCCGTTTCCTCGTTTGATTGCCGTTAATCTAACAGTGCGCGGCAACAGGAATAAGGTGGACGAGAGACAACTTGCGTGGGTTGCTCTCGGACGTCAGGCTCTGCTTCCGATCCTTGCCGAGGAATGGGAGCGGGCCAAATTTATTGACGAAAAGCTGTTCAAGCTCACCGCCGCCCTCTCGCTTGCTGTCGCTGCTGTTGGCGTCGCTTCCAAGGCTGTACTGGACGCAATGCCGGCTGGTCCGCTCAAGGTCAGCGTCACCGTGGTCCTGCTC
>NZ_JBNDHT010000044.1:0-44543 GCF_056755115.1 Rhizobium sp. SVR5-2C
TAGGCCGGATGATGCCGCTCTCCGCGAACTCGCCAAGCCACGGCATGTTGATGGCGATCACATCATAGTCTGAAACCGCTCTCGCACCGTTCTCGCGTGCGCGAGTGTAAAGCTCTGGCAGCGGCAGGAGATCGAAATTTTTGCGAGACGCGAGATTGTTGCGGAAGTCCGCCCACATGTTGCGCATCGCGGAGAAGTAGTTGTCGTCATTCAGCAGAAACCGCAACTCGATCTGCGATTCCGCGCGTTTCTGGACGAGACGCATGGGTGGAATGATCTGCGAGCCGAGCGGCGTTCCGCCGAAATAATACTCATCTTCCTCCTCGCCGGCGCGCAAACCGAGGGTTTGCGCCAGCAGGGACTTCGTCTTGCGCGCATAGGATTCGAACGAGCGCAAAAGCTGCGCGCTCGGTTGCAAGGAGAAACTCTTGCCGGTGGTGCCTTTGGCCACTTTCTGGATATAGCCGCCATCGATGAGGCGGTTTATCAATCGCATCGACGTTGCGTAGGGAAGACCGGACTCCTGTCCGAGCGTCGAGATCGAAACGGTTTGGCTTAGAATATGCGACTTGATGAGATAGGTGACGACCCGCCATATGGCATCGTCATCTGCAGGCTCAACGACGTCTCTGAAGGGGCGCCGCGTTTTTTCGATAAAGTCGATGACCCGCAGCATTTCATATTCGTTCACGTCGGCCTCCCAACCGTCGCGCGGTCGAAGATAAGGTTAACTGGCAAAGGCAAGCTTTGCCAGCCCATTCAGACAGCCTTCAGATCCCGGGGACTGGTAGTGGTGTCGCGTGCCGTCAATCCGGCCAGACGTTCATACTGTTCGAAAAGAACAAAAAAGTCCTTCTCCGCCAGCCCTTCGGCAAAGGCGGCCTCGTACTGCTGCCGGATCATCGATGCGAGATACATCGGCACGTGGTCGGACTTGGCAGCACCCAGGATGAGGTCGAAATCTTTCATCATCTGCGAAACGGAGAACGCTGGGTCGAAATTGCGATTGACGAGCAGATCCCGCTTATAGGCGATCAATGGGGAGGCGACCGCGCTTTCGCAGATAACGTTGAGCATTGTTTCGACGGAGAGATTACCCTTGAGCCCGAGTGTCAAGGCTTCGCCCAGAAGAGCGGCCGTCGCACCGACGAGGGCATTCAGCACCAGCTTGAGGTAACGGGCTTCTTCGCCCCCGCCGAGATAGAACCGGCGAGAGGAGAAGCAGGCGAGTATTGGCTCTACCTTGCGATAGGCCTCCTCAGGCCCGGAAACCATCACGGACAACATGCCGGAGGACGCCGTTACGGTGCTGCCGGATACGGGCGCCCGTAGATAGGCAACACCTTTGTTGCTGAGGGCATCATTGACCTCGGCCGACAGTTCCGGAGAGACGGTACTCATTTCGACAAGGATCTGACCGGGCTTCAGCAAGTCGGCGAGGGCCCCGGGCGACAATGTCAACGCCCGAAGAACTGCGTCGTTGGGAATGGTCAGCATGATGACATCGGCTGCTTCCGCAAGGTCCTCAAGCGAATGCGCGACATTTGCGCCCTGCGCGACCACGGAGGCCCGATTTTCGGGAAGTGGTTCATAGACCGCCAGCGCATATCCGTTTTCCAGAACGCGGCGGCTCATTGGCATGCCCATTTTGCCGATTCCGGCCCATCCCACTTTCAACGTTTCGCTCATACACAACCTTCCTTTCCAGCCAGAACAAGCTGGCCGGAGCTTTTTTAAATGCCGCTATCTCAGGGAAGAACGTACAGGCACGTGAACAAACCGACGTTTGTGTGCAGACGCACCATCCTCCCGCAAGAATAGTATCTTCGACAGAACCCGGATTGCTGCATCTAAAATATCCATTTTGGATAATTAAAGGTTTGTGGAAGCACAGGTTCATCCCTTAGCTTTCTTTCCGGATCGCACGGTGGTTCCTACGGGAGGAATATAGGCCGTCAACAAAAGAGAGTTGCCGCGGAAAACAAGGTTTTCCGTGAACGATACTTTGTTGCAGAGCGGTTTGACGAGTTTATCGGAGGAGAATCCAAAATGAAAAACAAAGCCATCGGCCTTATCGCTTCACTGGCTCTGCTCTCCAGCACAGTTTCGACATTCGCAGACACGTACGCAGGTGTTCCCAGAACCTTCCTGTTCAATCCGTCGCTCGATGTCTGCTTCAAGGATACGGCGGAGTTCAAGAAGGAAGGTCCGTACACGATCGGCTTCTCGAATGCCGGCCTCGGCGATAGCTGGCGCGTAGTGATGCTGCATTCGATGGAAAAGGCCGCCGCCGAGCACAAGGATCAGATCAGTCATCTGCTCATCACCGATGCCGGTCATGACGACGCCAAGCAGGTGTCGGACATTCAGGATCTGATTTCACAGGGCGTCGATCTGCTCATCGTCAGCGCCAACACGGAGCAGGCTGTCGATCCGGCCGTGTCGCGCGCAATGGAGCAGGGGATTCCGGTGGTCATGGTCGATCGCCGTGTCTCCTCCGACAACTTCGTCACCTTCGTGACGGCGTCCGACGCGATGATGGGACGTCTGTTCGGACAATGGATCGCCGAAAAGCTGCATGGCAAAGGTAATATCGTAGTTCTCGGCGGCCAGGCAGGCTCGAGCCCCAACGAGCTGCGCGTCAAGGCGGCAAAGCAGGTGCTCGACCAGTATCCGGACATCAAGATCCTCGATACCGTCTATTCCGACTGGAGCCCGGTCAAGGGCAAGCAAGTCATGCAGGCCGTAATTGCAAAATACGGCAAGAGCATCAACGCCGTGCTGTCGACCCATGGGCTGCAGACTCCAGGCTCGATCGAAGCGTTCCTCGAAGCCGGCTTCAAGCCTGGCGAGATTCCGCCGCACACCACCTCGGACGTCAATGGGCCCCTGCAGCTGGCTCTCAAATACAAGGTTCCGATGCTTGAGGTCGGCTATCCGCCGGCCATGGGCGGTACGGCGATCGACGTCGCGCTGAAGGTGCTTTCTGGCGCCAAGGTACCCTGCACCTACGAAATCAACGCGCAGATCGCGACGACCGATGGTGACGAAACCCCTTCCATCCGTCCCGATTTGCACATCAAGGACATGGTGTTGCCGAATGCACCGGCGGACATGCTGGTAACGGGCGGCATGGGCCCCGACTACAATCCGTCGACCTTCAAAGTCGACTATCCGCAATAAGTCCTCCCAGGACACGGCGGGGCGACAGGTGCCCCGCCGGCTTCACAATTGCGAGGAAGAGATATGTTGTCACTGACGGGAATCTGCAAATCCTTTCCCGGCGTCAATGCGCTCACAGACATGGGGCTCGATGTTCGCGCCGGTGAAATTCACGCGCTCGTAGGCGAAAACGGCGCCGGAAAATCGACGCTGACGCGCGTCATCGCCGGGGTCCACCAGCCGGACACGGGCACCATCACCTTCGACGGCAAGGCGGTCAAATGGGCCAAGCCCCGAGAGGCCAAACAGGCCGGAATACACGTGATTTATCAGGAGTTCGTGCTCTTCCCGCATCTGAGCGTCGCTGAGAATATCTTCATCGGCCACGAGCGCCGGAATCGCCTGGGCCTGATCGACCACCGCAAGGCGGCCGCCGACGCCAAGGACCTTCTCGCCCGCTTCGGCCTGGACCTCGACCCGAAGGCGCTGGTGAAGGACCTGTCGGTCGCAGACCAGCAGATGGTCGAGATTGCCAAGGCGCTCGTCCACGATGTCAAGCTGCTGATCCTCGACGAACCGACCGCCGTCATCTCCGGGCATGAAGTCGAAGTGCTCTTTGCTCGTCTCCGTTCGCTGCGCGACGCCGGTGTCGCAATCATCTACATCTCCCACCGCCTGGAGGAGATCTTTGCACTTTGCAATCGCGTGACGGTGCTGAAGGACGGCCGATACGTCGGGACGCGCGATATTGCGAATGTCAATCGCGACGAGCTTATTTCCATGATGGTCGGCCGCTCGCTCGTGGAGCTCTTTCCGCCGCGCCGCCAATTGCCGGCGGATCGCCCCGTGGTCCTCGATGTGAAGAATGTCTCGGTTCCCGGCCGGGTGCGTAACGCATCCATCACGTTGCGTGCCGGCGAAATCACCGGGCTTGCGGGTATGGTGGGTGCGGGCCGATCGGAACTCGCATTCGCCATATTCGGCGCGCTGGAGAAGTCGGATGGCGAGGTCATTTTGGACGGCAAGGATATCTCCAGAATCAGTCCCTCGCGTGCGATCGCTGCGGGTATCGGCCTCGTGACCGAAGATCGCAAAGGCCAGGGGCTCGCGATGCAACTCGACATCGCAGCCAATGTCACGGCTTCGACCCTGCCAAGCGTGACCCGGCTTGGCCTTGTCGACCGCCGCCAGGAAGACGAAATCGCAAAGCGTGAGATCAGCAACTACCGCATAGCCTGCCGTGGTCCGTCGACAGCGGTGTCGCTGATGTCGGGCGGCAACCAGCAGAAGGTCATTCTGGCCCGCTGGGCGCGCACCAGCACGCGCGTCCTCATTCTCGACGAGCCGACACGCGGCGTCGACGTCGGTGCAAAAACGGAAATCTACCGCATCATCCAGGAACTTGCCGACCGCGGCATCGCGATCCTGATGATCTCCTCGGAGCTGCCGGAAATCGTCGGCTTGTCCGATAGCGTCTTCGTCATGCGGGAAGGCGAGATCGTCGGTTCGCTCGACGCGGATGCGATCAGCGAAGAAGCGGTAATCGCCCTCGCGACCCATCAACTTGCAGCGTGAGGTGGGACAATGAACAGCTCTTCCATCAAACTTGGATCCATCTTCAACAGTTCGCGCGCGGCTATTGCCGTCGTCATCGCGCTGTTGGTCATCCTCTTCGCAACCGGTGTCCTGGTCTCTGACCGCTTCGGCACGACGAGAAACATTTTCAACGTCTACGAGCAGTCGACAGGTCTCGCGCTTGTCAGCCTCGGGCAGACGCTTGCCGTTCTGACCGGCGGCATCGACCTTTCCGTCGGTTCGGTCATCAGCCTCGCCTCGATGCTCACCTCCGGATTGATCAATGGCGACCAGAGCATGGTCGTGCCGGTGATCGCAGCCGTTCTCCTTCTCGGTATCCTCATCGGTGCTGTGAATGGAGGCGTCATCATCGTGACTGGCGTGCACCCGCTGATCGTCACGCTCGGCACAGGTGCGATCATCCAGGGCGTCGCCCTGCTGTATGGGCTCGGTCCCATCGGCAAAGTTCCGAAGGGTTTCGATTATTTCGCCTACGGCCGCCTGCCGGGCGGACTCTCGATCGGCGCTACCTTCGCCGTCGTCCTGTCCCTTCTGGCCGCGTTCCTTCTCGTGAAAACCAGGCTAGGTCGCTACATCTATGCGGTTGGCGACGACCCCCATGCGGCGACGTTGATGGGGCTGCCAAAGACGCGCGTGATCCTGTTGGTCTATATGCTGTCGGGCCTGTTTGCCGCACTGACCGGTGTTTATCTGGTCAGCAGATTCGGCGTTGGCCAGCCTTACACAGGGGCCAACTACACGCTCGCGTCGATCACTCCTGTCGTCGTCGGCGGCACGATGCTGGCGGGCGGCCGCGGCGGCGTGATGGGCACGCTGCTCGGCGTCTATCTCGTGTCGCTGCTCAACAATCTTTTGAACTTCCTCGGCGTGTCGACGCACATCCAGCTCGTCGCGCAGGGATTGGTCATCATTGCCGCCGTTTCCGTCTACGTGGAAAAGAGGAGGATAGCCTAATGGCCATCGCTAAAGTTAACGAGGCGATCAGTACGTCGAGGTCCCCCGTCGGAATTCGCGCAGGTGATATCGGCAGGAAGTACGGAATCTACCTGTTTCTGCTTGCGGCCATTCTTCTGACGACAGCAGTAAGCCCGGCCTTTCTGAGCCCTGCCAACGTCTCGAACATGTTGATGCAGCTAGCGCCGCTCGCCATCGTCGTGATCGGCCAGACCTTCGTCATCCTTGTCCGCGGACTGGATCTTTCGGTCGCCTCCGTCATGGCGACCGCGGCGGTCATCGCGACCAGCTTCAACGGCCAGAACAGCGATGCACTACTCATCCTGCTCGCCTGCGTGGCCATGGGTGGTGCGACCGGCATTACCAACGGCATCCTGGTGACGAAACGCAATGTTTCGCCGTTCCTGGCGACGCTCGCAACGATGATCGTTCTTCAGGGACTTCGCTTTGCGGCAACCCAGGGAGCCCCCTCGGGCAATGTGCCACCGCTTTATAGATCGCTCGGCTCCGAAACCCTGTCCGGCGTGCCTTACAATCTCTTGGTCATGGCGGTGCTGGCGATCTTCTTCGCAATCCTGCTCCATCGCGCCGCATTTGGCCGGCGCGTCTACATCACCGGCGGAAATCCGATCACGGCGCGTCTCGTCGGCATCTCGGCCGACCGTGTGATCATCCTCTGCTACATCATCTGCGGTGTCCTAGCGGCGGTTGCGGGACTCCTGCTGTCCGGCTTCGTCGGAGTCGTCGACAATTTCGTCGGACGCGGCTTCGAGCTCGACTCGATCGTCGCAGCTGTCATGGGCGGCGTCGCCCTCTCGGGAGGAAGAGGGACGATTCCCGGGGCGCTCGCCGGCGCGGCGATCCTGGTCGTCCTTTCAAACGCGGTGGTCATGGTCGGCATGCCCGTCCAGCTGCAAATTATCGTCAAGGGCATCGTCATCATCGTGGCCGCCAGCCTCTACGTTCGAGCGGTTCGGTAATCAAAAGAGAAAGGGAGGTCCAATGAGCGGATCAGTCAACAACAAGGTCGTCATCGTGACCGGCTCCGGCCGTGGCATCGGAGCCGGTATCGCCGCCGACCTGGCTGCAAAGGGCGCCAAGGTCGTTATCGCCGATCTGAACGCCGATGCGGCGCAGCAGACCGCATCGAAAATCGCCTCGGACGGTGGAAGCGCGATTGCGCTCACCGTCGATGTTTCCAACCGCGACAGCGTTCAAGCGCTGATCGGCGAAACAGTGTCCCATTTCGGGCGGCTCGACGTCATGTTCAACAATGCCGGTATCAGCCAGACATGCCCGTTTCTGGAGGTCACCGAAGCAGACTTCAATCGGATCATGAAGATCAATGGTCTCGGCGTCCTGATCGGAACGCAGGAAGCAGCCAAGCAGATGATCAAACAAGGTCACGGCGGCAAGATCATCAACACGTCATCGATCGCCGGCAAGCAGGGCTATCCCTTGTTTGCGCATTATTGTGCTTCAAAATTCGCAGTCGTGGCGATCACGCAGGCTGCCGCCCGTGCGCTTGCCGAACACAAGATCACCGTCAACTGCTTCGGCCCGGGCGTCGTTGCGACGGAACTCTGGCAGCAGCTCGACCGGGAGTTCATGGAGCATGGCCTGACCTCCAAGCCGGATCAGGCGATCAACGAGTTCTCGCAATCGATTCTGCTCGGCCGTGTGTCCGTTCCAAAGGACATTGCCGGCGTGACGACCTTCCTGGCGTCCGACGCCTCGGACTACATCACCGGCCAGACCGTCATGGTCGATGGCGGCATGGTTCTGATCTAAAACAGGCATCAGGGAGGAAGACATGGTACGCTTGGCCAACAAAGTCGCCATCATCACCGGCGGAAGCACGGGCATCGGCGAAGCGACTTGCTACCGCTTCGCTGAGGAGGGCGCCAAGGTCGCGATCTTCGATGTCAGCGCCGAACAGGGCACGCGGGTCGCGCAAGCTATCAAGGACAAGGGCGGCGAGGCCGTCTTCCACAGGGTGGACGTCTCCAACGAGAATGACGTCGCACCGGCGATAGCCGAGGTCGTCGGCGCATGGGGCAAGCTCGACATTCTCGTCAACAACGCTGCCGTTACCGGCGTCAACAAGCTCGCCCATGAGGTGACGGTCGACGAGTGGGATCGCATCTTCGCGATCAATGTGCGCGGCGTCTTTCTCTGCACCAAGCACGCGGTCAAGCCGATGATGGCGGCGAGGGCGGGATCGATCGTCAACTTTTCGTCGATCTACGGCTTGATCGGCAATGACGACCTTCCTCCCTATCACGCGACCAAGGGCGCGGTTCTTGCCATGACGAAGACCGATGCGGTCTGCTATGCGCCGCACGGCATCCGCGTGAATGCCGTCCATCCCGGCTCGACGAAGACGCCGCTGTTCATGAAGGCCGGCGAAACCTATCCCGGCGGCCTCGATCATTATCTCGAAATGATGAAGGCAAAGCATCCGCTGACGCTTGGTGAGCCCGTCGATGTCGCCAACTGCGTCCTCTTTCTGGCTTCTGACGAAGCCCGTTTCGTGACAGGCAGCAGCTTGGTCTGCGACGGCGGCTACACCGCGCAATAACTCAGAAAGGCATGGCAATGAAAGCTGTACGATACTACTCGAAGAAAGACATCCGCGTTGAGGACGTGCCCGCGCCGAGCGGACCACTCGGGGACGACATGGTCCTGATCGAACCTCTCGTCTGCGGCATCTGCGGAACCGACCTGCACGAATATATCGCTGGCCCGATCGTCACTCCGGCCACGCCGCACGTCTACTCGGGCGCGACGCTGCCGCAGATCCTCGGCCACGAATTTTCCGCCCGTGTGCTCGAGGTCGGCAAGAATGTCACGCATGTCCAGCCGGGTTCGCGTGTTTCTATCCAGCCGCTGATTTCGCCTCGTGACGACTATTATGGCCGCCGCGGCCTCTTCCATCTCAGCGAAAAGATGGCCTGCGTCGGTCTGTCTTGGGACTGGGGCGGCATGGGCGAACGCGCCGTCGTCAACGGTTACAACGTCTTCCCGGTACCGGATACCGTTTCCGATATTCAGGCAGCAATGATCGAGCCGGCGGCGGTGGCACTCTATGGCGTCGACCGCGGCGGTGTCACGAGCGGCAGCAGCGTTCTGGTCTCCGGCGTTGGTCCGATCGGAGCGCTGGTCCTGCTGGCAGCCAAGGCGGCCGGGGCCACGAAGATCTTTGTGTCCGAACTCAATCCCAACCGGCGCGCACTGGCGCGAAAGCTCGTTCCCGAAGCGATCGTTTTCGATCCCCGCGAAACGGATACCGAGAAGCTTTTCCGCGACGAGACGGAGGAGGGTGTCGGTGTCGACGTCGCGCTGGAATGCGTCGGCGCGGAAGCCTCCCTTAACCTCTGCGCAAAGGCCGTCCGCCGCCAGGGGACTGTCGTTCAGGTCGGTCTTCATGTGAAGCCTGCAGCGATCGACGCAATGCTATGGGCTCTCAAGGATATCACTGTCGAAGCGACCTGGTGCTATCCGGTACAGATCTGGCCACGCATCGCTGCGATGATTGGCGCCGGCATCTTCCCGGTCGAAAAGATCGTGACGGCGGAAATCGCGCCGGAAGACGTCGTTGAAAAGGGCTTCGAAGCACTGCTCGATCCCAAGGCGTCGCACATGAAGATCCTCGTCAACATGAAGGCCTGATCATGAAGAACCCGATGGATATTAGTGGGCGCAAGATCCTGGTCACCGGCGCGGCCGGCGGAATCGGCAGCGCCGCCTGCCGTTATCTGGCCTCGCTGGGCGCGACGGTGATAGCAGCCGATCGTGACGCCTCGGTCGAAAAGACTCGCGACGAGATCCGCGCTGCGGGAGGCAAGGCGGAGAGCGTCGTCTTCAACGTCGCCGACAAGAATTCTGTCGAGGCGGCCGCGGCGAGCGTCCGTGAGGGTTTCGGGCCGTTGGACGGGATCTTCGCCAATGCCGGCATGTCGTATGAACGGCCTGCCCTGGATCACAGCGAGGCGGATTGGCGCACTGTGATGTCGGTGAATCTCGACGGCGTCTTCTGGACCGTCCAGGCTTTCGGCCGATCGATGATCGAAGCCGGGAAGGGGGCTATCGTCATGACGGCTTCCATCGCCGGTGTGAAGGCGGTGCGGCCGGAACTGCATGTCGGCTACGACGTGTCCAAAGCAGGTGTTGCCCACATGTGCCGCGTCCTTGCCGCCGAGTGGGCAAAATCGGGCGTGCGCGTCAACGCTGTCGGGCCTGGCTACACCGATACCGTCATGCTGGCCGAAGTCGGCCGGACTCAGCCTGCGGTCATGAAGCAATGGATGGACGACACTCCGGTCGGCCGTCTGATCAAGCCGGAGGAGATCGCTTCCGCTGCCGCCTTCCTTCTGTCCGACGCGGCGAGCGGCATCACCGGGCATCTGCTGATGGTTGACGGCGGCTATTCGATCGCCTGATTTTTCGAAAGGAATTCCCATGCACTATATCGTTCATTGCCTCGACCACGAAGGCGGCGTCGAAAAGCGCCTCGCCAACTACGACGCCCACAAGGCCTATCTCGCCAGCGCCTCGACCAAGACCGTCATCTCCGGGCCGCTTCTGGCCGATGACAACGAGACCATGATCGGCTCTCTCTTCCTTCTCGAGGCTGACAGCAAGGAAGAAGTCGTCGCGTTCAACAAGGCCGATCCCTTCACGAAGGCGGGTGTCTGGAAGACCGTCAATATCCACCCCTTCAGCAAGCGGGTGGACAATCGATGACGATGATTGAGGAAAGGCCAGTCATCGCCGCCCTCGTAGGTCTCGGCTGGTGGGGCAAGAAGATGGCAAGCCTCGTCAATAGCGGCGGGGCGGAGATGCATTTCGTTCGCGGCATCGACCCGAATCCGGAGACGGAGGCCTTTGCGAAAGAGACCGGCCTGCAGTTCTCCACCGATCTTGCCGAAGCGCTCGCCGATCCGAACATCGAGGCGGTGGTGCTCGCCACGCCGCATTCGCTCCACCAGCAACAGATCGCCCAGGTAGTCGCGGCCGGAAAGCATGTCTTCTGTGAAAAGCCGCTGGATCTGACGCGCGCCGGCGCCGAGGCCTCGGTTGCGCTATGCAGGAGGGCGGGCGTCGTCCTCGGCATGGGTCATGAACGCCGCTTCGAGCCGCCGATCGCCGAAATCCTGGCGGCGGCCGGTGAAGGAAGGCTCGGTCGTTTGTTGCAGATCGAAGCGAATTTCAGCCATGACAAGTTCCTTGGCCTCGATCCGTCGAATTGGCGGTTGAAGGCTGACCAGGCACCGGCAGGCGGCATGACGGCGACCGGAATTCATTTGACGGACCTTGCCGTCAAGCTGATGGGACCGGCAAAGGATGTTCGGGTGATTTGCGAAAACCTTGCCTCGCAAATACCCCAAGGTGACACGATGAGTGCTCACATCCGCTTCGGAAACGGCGGGTCGGCCTATGTCTCCGCCACGCTCGCCACCCCCTTCGTCTCCCGCTTTGCCGTCTACGGCACGCTCGGATGGATCGAGGTGCGCGACAAGGCGCATGTCGAAGCGCCCGATGGCTGGGTGGTGACGGAAGGGTGGAAGGACAAACCGATCACGGTGCGGGAAGTCGCACCTGCCGAGCCGGTCCGCGACAACCTGCGAGCCTTTGCACGGGCCGTGCGCGGCCAAAAGGACTATCCGATCACCGGCGAGGACATGATCAACAATATCGCATTGCTGGAGGCGATCGTTCGGTCGGCCCGCACCGGCGCCCTGGAACAGGTTTGAGGAGGACGACATGAAGGCTCTGGTTTTCGAAGCGCCGGAAAAACCGGTCATCGTGGAGACGGCCATGCCGGAAATCTCCCCGAACGAGGTGCTGGTACGCACGCGGGCAGTCGGCATCTGCCACTCCGACTACGAATTGCTGGCGGGGCGCTACATCATCCCGATCTCCTATCCCGTGACGCCCGGCCATGAATGGAGCGGCGAGATCGTCGAAGTCGGGCGCAACGTGACGGGATTCCGTAAAGGGGACCGCGTAGTCGGCGAATGCGTCGTGCGCACGCCCGAGCGCCTGCATCATTTCGGCTTTTCGCTGAGCGGTGCTGATCGCGAGTTTTTCGCCGTCAATCCCGAGTGGCTTCACAAGCTTCCCGATGCGGTCGATGACAAAAAGGCGGCGTTGATCGAACCCTTTACCTGCGGCTTTTACGCAGTCCTGCGTTCGGGCGGCACGAATGCCAGCGAAACCGTCGTGGTGTCCGGCGGGGGTACGATCGGACTGGTCTCGGCCGCCGCGGCAATCGGCATGGGCGCCCGCGTAATCGTCGTCGACCCGCTCGCGTCGCGTCGCGAGGTCGCGAAAAAGCTCGGAGCCGATGTCGCCATCGATCCGACGGATGGTGGCGCGGCCGAAAAAATCCTCGACCTCACGGGCGGAAACGGCGCCGATCTCGTGATCGAAGCATCCGGGCATGACGCGTCGCTGGCCGCCGCCTTCGACTACGCTCGCGAAGACGGTCGCATGTCGATGGTCGGCATTAACATCGGCCGCAAGGTGCCCGCGGTTCTCGGGCAGATCCAGATGAAGAATCTGACCGTGCGCGGATGCATCGGATCGCCAGGCGTCTGGCCTGCCGCCATCCGCTTCCTGGAAAGAACCGGCATCGATTTGTCGCCGATCCAGACGCATGACTTTGCTCTGACGGAAGCGGTCGAGGCCTTCGCCTTCGGGCAGGACCCGACGAAAAGCATCAAAATCACTCTGTTGAACGGTTAAAATTCATGAGCAAGCACGCATTGATCGTCGGTGTTACCGGGATCACCGGCAGCAACCTCGCAGAACACCTGCTGTCGCAGGGCGGATGGACCGTTTCGGGACTGTCGCGCTCCGAAAGCCCGGTCTCCGGCGTCAAGACGCTTCGATGCGATCTCGTCGACGCAGGCTCGGTGCAGGCCGCGCTGGAGAATACGAAGCCCAGCCACGTCTTCATCACGGCCTGGTCCCGGCAGGAAACGGAGGCAAAGAACTGCGAGGTAAACGGAGCCATCGTCCGCAATGTGCTCGATGCACTGAAAGGACGTGGCGTGGAGCATGTCGCTCTGACGACCGGCACCAAACACTATCTCGGTCCCTTCGAATCCTATGCCAAGACGCAGCCGGAAACGCCGTTTCGCGAGGAGCAGGAGCGCCTGCCTGGCGAAAACTTCTACTACGTCCAGGAAGACGAAGTTTTTGCAGCAGCGGCGCGCGATGGTTTTACCTGGTCCATCCACCGTCCGCATACCCTGATCGGCTACGCTGTCGGAAATGCGATGAACATGGCCGCCACGCTCGGCGTCTATGCATCGATCTGCAAGGAGACCGGCAGGCCGTTCGTCTTTCCGGGTTCTCCGCAGCAATGGCAGGCCGCCACCGACGTCACCGATACGCGGCTGCTTGCCAGGCATCTCAAATGGGCGTCGACAACGAAGGCTGCCGCGAACTTGGCATTCAACGTCGTCAACGGCGAGGTCTTCCGATGGAAATGGCTCTGGCCACGGCTTGCGAGCTATTTCGGCATCGAGGCCGCGGTCTATTCGGGAGAGCCGAACCCGCTTGAAAACCAGATGGCGGATGCGGCGCCGATCTGGGATGGGATAGTGAAGAAATATGATCTTCAACCCAACGCTCTCTCCCGTGTCGCGTCGTTCTGGCATTCGGATGCCGATCTCGGGCGGCAAGTCGAGACATTCAACGATATGGGGCGTAGCCGGAAACTGGGCTTTCTGGAGTATCAGGACACGACCCAATCCTTCACCGACGCCTTCGATCGCCTTCGGGCAGATCGCATCATTCCCTAAAGCAAGGAGTATCGGATGAGCGCGGAGACCTTGGGAACAATGGCGCCTACCGGCTATTTCACGGAAGAGAATTCCGTCGAGACGGTCAATGCCCGGATGGGAAAGGAGGTCAATCCACGCCTTGCCGCCGTGATGGCTTGCCTGGTGAAACATCTCCATAATTTTGCGCGGGAGATCGAACTCACGCAGGAGGAGTGGGAATTCGGCATCGATTTCCTGACCCGGACGGGCCAGATCTGCACGCAGGAGCGACAGGAATTCATCCTCCTGTCCGACACGCTCGGCCTTTCCATGCTGGTCGATGCCATCAACAATCGAAGGCCGGAGGGTGCGACGGAAAATACGGTCTTCGGCCCTTTCCATGTCGAAGGCGCTCCCGTGCGTCAGATGGGCGATCAGATCTGCCTGGACGGCAAAGGGGAAAGCTGTCTGTTCACAGGCAGTGTGCTCGATCACGACGGCAATCCTGTTGCCGGCGCCCGCATCGACGTCTGGTCGGACAATGCGGAAGGCTACTACGACGTTCAGCAGCCTGACATCCAGCCGAAATGGAATAATCGCGGCGTTTTCGTCACGGGTGCGGACGGACGCTATAGCTTCGTCGGCATCAAGCCGGTTTCTTATCCGATCCCCGACGATGGGCCGGTAGGAAAAATGCTCGCCGCCCTTGGGCGGCATCCGTATCGACCGGCGCACATGCACTACATGGTTCGTGCAGACGGCTTTCAGAAGCTCGTGACCCACACGTTCGTCGGCGGAGACCCCTATCTGGAATCGGACACGGTCTTCGGAGTGAAAAAGACGCTTGTCGCACCCTTTGAGCGTGTCGAGCACGGCAACACGCTCTGGCGCTCGGATTTCGATTTCATCCTCGCGCGGCCAGAACAGGCGCAATAGGAGGGGCAGTTGGAAAATTTCATCTACAACGCAAACTCCGGTCGCGTCATTTTTGGCAGCGGCACGGTCTCCCGGCTTGGGGAAGAAGCCGACAGGCTGGGCGCTAAATCCGTCCTGGTTCTCTCCACGCCGGAGCAGGCGAAGCAGGCGGAAGACATTGCGCGGCACCTAGGCTCGCGCGTTGCCGGCATTTATTCCAAAGCGCAGATGCACACGCCGGTGGACGTGACGTCGGATGCCATGCGGACCGTCGAGCGGCTTGGCGCCGACGCGGTTGTGTCGATCGGCGGCGGATCGACGACGGGTCTCGGCAAGGCGATCGCCTATCGCACGGATCTGCCGCAGATTGTCGTGCCGACGACCTATGCCGGATCGGAGGCCACTCCCATCCTCGGAGAAACAGAGGGTGGCCGAAAGGTCACCAAGTCCGATCCGCGCATCCTGCCCGAAGTCATCGTTTATGATGTCGATCTGACGCTGAGCCTGCCCGTTCCGCTTTCGGTGACAAGCGGTATCAATGCGATCGCCCATGCCGTCGAGGCGCTTTACGCTAGGGAAACAAATCCCATCATTTCGATGATGGCGGAGGAGGGGATTGCAGCGATCGCCCGTGCTTTGCCGCTCATCCAGGCAAACCCACAGGACACGGCCGCGCGCGCCGATGCCCTCTATGGAGCCTGGCTTTGCGGCGTCTGCCTCGGATCGGTGGGAATGGCGCTGCATCACAAGCTCTGCCACACGCTGGGCGGCATGTTCAACCTGCCGCATGCGCCGATGCATACCGCGGTTCTGCCCCACGCGGTGGCTTACAACAGCAAGGCCGCTCCGGCCGCCATGGCACGTATCGGCAGGGCGCTCGGAGGAGGCGAGCCAGCCGCGGCGCTTTATGACCTTGCGAAGCGATTGGGGGCTGTCATGTCGTTGAAAGATCTTGGCATGCCCGCAAACAGTGTCGGCGACGCAGTCGAACAGGCGATGTCGAATGCCTACTGGAATCCGCGTGCTCTCGAAAAGAACGCGCTGAGCGAATTGCTTGAGCTCGCTTATCGAGGAGAACCGCCGGCGTCAGTGTGACGTTGGCCGGGATGCAACGGAGTGCGTACCCTCGATTGCGCGGCAGAAGGGGCGGAGCGACGACATCCAGAATGGATAATTACAAGGTTTTTATTCGAGAATAAGCCCCTAAACTGAGGCTTCCGGTAAAGTCCGGCACGCGCATACATGGGAGGATTACTAATGCATGGCCACGAAGCTCGCGGCGTGAACCGTAGAACTGTGCTTAAATATACGGCCGCGATTGCGGCATCATCGATCGCGTCCCCCTTTGTCTTGAGGAAGACGGCGAGAGCATCCGATGAGACAATAACTATACTCAATACGTTCCCGACGCTGGCAAATGAATACTGGCAAGGTTGGGATGCGGGTTGCAGGCTGGCGACCGAACAGCTTGGCCTTAAATATATCGCACAGACATTCGAAGATTCAGTCGACAAGCAGATCGCACAGATCGAGCAGGCCCCTTCGCTCGGCGTGAATGCCGTCGTTACTTTTGCGCAAAACGCCGAAGTTATCAAAGCCTTGGCGGCCACTGCAAGTCAGGTCGGCGTCAAGCTCGCCAACGCCCATTCGACAGCTGCCTGGCTCGATGCCGACGACCCTGCGTATGCAGGTTCCTATATGCTCTATAGCCAGCCGGATAACATTCGCGGCATCGCCGCCATGGCACAGGCCCTCTTCGACAAGATCGGTAACAAGGGCAAGGTGCTCTACGTCGCCGGATTGCCGGGCAACTTCTCCGCAGATTCGCGCGCCGCCGGCGTCAAGCTGGCGCTCGAGAACAATCCAGATATCGAGCTTGTCGGCGAGCAGCCGGGCGGCGAAAACCGTGTGGCAGCCCGCCCAATCGTCGAAAATCTTCTGACGGCCAATCCCGATGTAAGCGCCATTATTTCCTATAACGACGACACGGCCATAGCCGTCCTCGACGTCTTGCGTGAACGAGGACTGAGCGGCTCCATTTTCACCGCCGGAAATGATGCCACGCGCGAAATGCTGAACCGCATGAAAGAAGACAAGAGCGCGCTGGGCACGGTCTCGATCAATGCGCCTTTCATGACCGGCTACTCGGTCGTCACCCTCTATGATGCGCTGGAAGGCATTACTTACGATCCGCTCGAGAAGATGCGGTATTTCGATTCCGTTTTCCTCGATTCTCCCGAGGTCGCCGAAAAATATCTCAGCGCCATGGACCAGAGCGGCAAGATTAACTTCGACTTCAAGTCGATGTCGCGCCATCTGAATGGCGATAATTGGAAGATCCAATGGGGCATGGAGGTCATCGACCCATCGAACTTCTGGGGGAAAGTCGGTTCCATGCAGTCGCTCAAACCCGGCGGGTGGGCGTTGCCGGAAAGCATCGAGGCCTCCCTCAAGGCCGGCAATGCCGACAAGCTCAACAAGATGTACCGTGACCACTTCGTCCCCGGTCCCCTGAGCGACGTCGCCGGCCAGACACGCGCCAAGAAAACCGTCCTCGGATTCTGATTCTTGGGAGCGCCGCAACGGCGCTCCCTGAATCCTGCAGATCGGACCGGCATCAATGAAGCAGCATCTCGAACTACGTTCCATCACGAAACGCTATCCTGGCGTGACCGCGTTGCGGGACGTGTCCTTTTGTATCGACCATGGCGAAACCCTAGGGCTCGTTGGCGAGAACGGCGCTGGTAAAAGTACGCTTCTCGATATTCTCTGTGGTCTCCAGACGCCCGACGAAGGTCAGCTCGTTCTCCATGGCGAGGTCGTCGAATTCGATCAGCCGCGCGAGGCGACCCATGCGGGCATATTCCGCGTCCACCAGGAACAGGCGCTCATTCTCGTCTACCCGATCTTTCAGAATCTCTTTCTCGGTCTCGAACACCATTTCTCCCGTTGGGGGATTATGCAATTCGCCGAAATGCAAGCGCGCGCCCAAAGAATTTTGAACGAGCTCGGCATCGCACTTGATGCGAAGGCCGTCACCGGAGACCTCAATTTCGGCACCCGGCAGCTTGTCGAAATCGCGCGTGTCGTTGCCCAATCGGAAATACTGAAGATCGATCGGCCGCTCGCCCTCCTTGATGAGCCGACCGCCTCACTCTCCGGTCCGGAACTCGATCTCTTTTATGGAGTCGTCCGACTGCTGAAAGAAAAGTTCAGAGCTTCGGTCGTATTCATATCGCATCGTCTCGACGAGGTGCTGCACCTCTGCGATCACGTGGTCGTTCTCAAGGACGGTCAGGTCGTCGATGCTGATGTCTCCGAACCGACGGAGGCGAAGCTCCACAGCCTAATGGTCGGACGGGAACGGCTGACGGATTTTTATGCGACCAACCGGCAGCGTTCCGAATTCGGCTCCTCCGTGCTCGAACTCACAGACTTCACAACCGAATTTTTCCGCAATGTGACGCTCTCGGTCCGCGAAGGAGAAATCGTCGGCATCGGCGGACTGGTCCAATCCGGCAAGACCGAGTTGGGACGCGCGATATTGGGCGTCGAGGCAAGCCGCGGCGGAGTCAGAATCCTGGGCCGCGATGTCAGCCCGCTTACGGCATCGGACCGCATCGAACTCGGCGTCGGCTACGTGCCGCTTCACCGTCATCTTGATGGCGTGATGCTTGGCCGATCGATACGGGGCAACATCATCCTCCCCTCGCTCGACCGTTTCGCGCGCTGGGGCATTCTGGACTTCCCCAAAGCTGCGAGTTTCGTATCGGAATGGGTAGATGAGTTGCGGATCAAGGCGCCGAACGACGCGGCTCTCGTCGGCACGCTTAGCGGCGGCAATCAGCAGAAGGTGGTGCTGGCCAAATGGCTGGGGCGAAATCCCCGGCTACTGATCGTCGATAACCCCACGCGCGGCGTCGATGCAGGCGCGAAGGAGGAAATTTATCGTCTTCTCCGGGATGTGACGGCTGGCGGATGCGCCGTCCTGCTGATTTCCGATGACCTCGTCGAACTGATCGAGCTTTCGAACACCCTCTACTTTCTTTCGAGCGGGTCGCTATCGGCGTCCATTCCCGCTCCTGTCGAGAACAAGCCGAAAGAGCAAGACGTCGTTGCGATGATGTTTTGAGCAGCCAGGAATCAAGGAATTGAAATGTCGAAGATAAATGCCCTCGGAAGGTTCACGCCTTTCATCGCCGCAATTTTCCTGATCGTGTTCTTCTCGGTCATGCACAGCGCATTTCTGACCTGGCCGAACCTCTGGAACATCATTCGCCAGTCCTCGGTGTTGCTCGTAGCATCCATGGGGGTGACTTTCGTCATCCTCATCGGCTCGATTGATCTGTCGGTCGGCGCCGTCATGACGTTGTCCGCTATCTGTTCGATTACCCTAGTGCCGGTCATCGGTGAGAGCGGCATTCTTGTCGGCCTGATCGTCGGCGGCCTATGCGGCGCGTTTAACGGCCTTCTCAATTCTATCCTGAAGCTCCCGAGCTTTCTTGTCACGCTTGGTTCATTGTTCATCTTCCAGAGCCTCGGCTTGATCATATCCGGCGGGCGGCCGTTGCCATGGACGACGCCCACATCGAGCGCCCTTGCCGGCGGCGTCGTCTTCGGATCTTTTCCCAAGATTGGCCTATGGGCGATCGCCGTTCTGCTCATATGTGCGTTTGTCGCCCGATACACGCGCTTTGGCCAATATATGTATGCAATCGGCGACAACGAGCGCACGACCCGGATGTCCGGTATTTCGACAACACGGCTGAAGGTTGCCGTCTTCGTCGTGGCCGGTGCGATTTCGGGACTCGCGGGAAACTTGCTTGGAATCCGAACCTTTTCGGCCTCTCCCGGCATGGGTGATCCGTTTCTTCTGGATACGATTGCGGCGGTCGTCCTCGGCGGCACGCTGCTCACCGGCGGCGTCGGCGGACCGCTGCGGACCGTCTTTGGTGTGCTGACCATCGTCATCCTGGCAAACGGCATGACGCTCCTGCAAGTCGATCCTTTCTTCCAGGTCGGTATTCGCGGCGCGGTCGTCATCCTGGCTGTCTTGATCACCACCAAGCGCGGCCGTCTGGATCAAATTGTCAAGTAAACTAGCCTGAGCCAAGGAGCTTAACGCAATGCTCGCCATTCGTATCGCACTGTCGAATCCGGAAAAAGCTGAAGCTCGCACGGGCTATATCGAGGATCACAAAAGGTACTTGCGATCCGGCCGGCTTCGCATTGTGCAATCAGGACCTATTCTGGATGAATTCGGAGGAGCCAGTGGAGGCGTTGTTGTTGCCGAGGTCAACTCCATCGACGAGATGCAAGATTTCAATTCCGCGGACCCATTTGTGGTCCACGGGGTATATGAGAGCGTTCGTATTTATGAATGGCAACCAACAATCACCGAGGCGGCTCAACAGAGCCTGCGATGACCTAACGCGGGATTACGATTAGAGCGCAATCGCTTTCTGGAGGAGGAAACAAAATGAGGGCGTTTGGAAGCTTGATTTGGAAATGCGTTCGCGGCTGGCTTACAGAAGCCGGGATGGCCTATAGCGGATACCATGTTGACCATGGTCAAACATCCGTCGCTCGTCCGGCTTTGCTACCTCGCCGGTGGTTTGATGAAAGCCCGGAAGAAAAATAAAAAGTGCCTGCGCGGAGGCATTCGCCCAGATTTGAAAGACCCGACAAGCGATAATTTCGGGTTTTTCGCGACGATGGTTTCTGCCTAGGAGGGCTGCATCTCCCAGCCACCGGCCGCAAGCGCGGCGCGGTCGAGCTCGCGTTCGATGCGGCCAGCCTGCATCGTCACCGCCCGATCGCACATATGACCTACGACACCGGGATCATGGCTGACGAGAATGAAGGTCATCCCGTTCGAGGTCTTCAGCTCGTTGAGCAGATTTAGGATGCCCGCCTGCACCGAAACGTCGAGCGCCGAAGTCGGCTCGTCGAGCAAAAGCAGTTTCGGCTTCAAAAGCAGTGCCCTGGCGATCGCCACGCGCTGGCGCTGGCCACCGGAAAGCTGATGCGGATAGCGCCCGGCGACCGCCGACGGTAGCCCGACCCGAGCGAGCGCTTCGCGGACCTCGTCCTCGACATTGTGCGCGCCGCGGATCGAAAGCGGCTCGCCCAAAATGCGGGCGATGCGATGGCGTGGATGCAACGAGGAATAAGGATCCTGGAAGACCATCTGGATCTCGGTCCGCAACGCGCCGGTGATCTTGTGCCCCGACCGCAGCGGCTGGCCGAAAACGGAAATCTCCCCCTGCCAATTGGTATTGAGCCCGGCGATCGCCCGAAGCACGGTCGTCTTCCCACAGCCGGACGGGCCGATCAGGCCGAAGGTCTGCCCGGACTCGACCTCGAAGCCGACGCCGCGCACGGCGGTAAAACCCTTGCCGCTGCCCTGGAAGGTGACGGAGAGGTCCTTAACTGTCAGCGCGCTCACGGCTCGTCTCCATAGACGGGCAATTGCGTGCCATAGGTGACAGCCGAGGGCCGCGCCGCCCAGAGCGCTCTCGTATAGGCTGACTTGGCATGGGAAAGATCGGCGGAGGCCATCTGGTCCTCGATATGGCCATGGCGCATCACCATTACTCGATCGGCATAACGCGACACCTGTTGCAGGTCGTGGCTGATGAGCAGCAGGCCCATGCCGAGTTCCTCCGTCAGCGAGCGCAAGAGCGTCAGGATCTGGTCCTGGAGGCTGCGGTCGAGCGCTGAAGTCGGCTCGTCGGCGATCAGAAGTTTCGGTCGGTTGATCAGCATCGCGGCGATCATGACGCGCTGCCCCATACCGCCGGAAAGCGCGGCTGGATAGCTGCCATAGACCCGCTTCGGATCGGTAAGCCCGACACGGGAGAGCATATCGAGCGTTCGCTCGCGACGCTCGGAAGAGGAAAGCCTCGTATGCAGGAGTAGCGCCTCTTCCACCTGCCGCCCGACCTTGTGGGCTGGGTTCAGCGAATATTTCGGGTCCTGCAGGATGAGGCCGATGCCATTGCCGCGGATCGCGTTCCAGCCGGAGGGCGACAGCGTCGTCAAATCCTGCCCGTCGAAGGCGAGGCGCTTGGCCGATACCGCCGCGCTCCGCGGCAGAAGCCCCATGATCGCCCGCCCGGTCATCGATTTACCGGAGCCGGATTCGCCAACCAGCGCCACCACCTCGCGACCGACGGAAAAAGAAATGCCGTTGACGACGCGCACCGGGCCGGCGCCGGAGGGAAAGGAGATCGAAAGCTCCTCGACGGAAAGCAGCGGCTCAGTCATGGCGCGGATCCAGGATGTCACGCAGCCCGTCGGCCATCAGGTTGAAGGCAAAGGAGGTAACGAAAATGGCAAAGCCCGGCACTGCAGCCACCCACCACTGATCGAAAATAACCTGCGTGCCCTCTGCCACCATCGAGCCCCATTCTGCCGTCGGCGGACGTACGCCAAAGCCGAGGAAGCCGAGGCCGGCCGCGGCAAGGATGATGCCCGAAAGATCAAGCGCAAGGCGGATGATGGCAGACGGCAGGACCAGCGGCAGGATATGCCCCCAGAGCAGCCTGACGCCGCCGATGCCCACCATTTCCGCTGCCGCGAGATAATCGCTGCGCCTCAGCGCCGCCGTCTCGACGCGGGCCTGGCGGGCATAGGCTGGCCAGCTCGTCAGTGCCAGCGCCAACGCTCCATTGATCAGCCCCGGTCCCATGATGGCGACGAAGGCGAAGGCGAGCAACAGACGCGGGAAGGACATGACGATATCGGTGATCCGCATCAGCACACGTTCCGTGATGCCGCCGAAGAAGCCGGCAAGGATGCCGACGAGGATGCCGAGCGGCGCCATCAGGAGCACGACGACGAGCACGAGCAGAAGCGTCGGCCGAGCGCCATAGATCAGCCGCGAGAGGATATCGCGGCCGAAGCCGTCAGTGCCGAACCAATGCGTCGCGCTCGGCGGCATCAGCCGGTTCGCCGTCTCCTGCAGGTTCGGATCGTAGGGCGCTATAACAGGCGCCAGCAGCGCGAGCGCGAGGATGAAGGCCACGACCACGCTACCCGTCGCCGCGGAGGGCGAGTGCAGCATGCGCCGGAGAAAGGACGGCCCGCCGAGTGGCGCCCGGACGATCGCACTCATTGCTTCTTCTCCGCTTCCAGCCGCGCCACGCCCAGATCCGTCAGCGCGTTGAGCAGCACGAAGGAGGCGCCGACGACGAGCGTCGCGCCGAGAATTGCCGGCATATCCCCGGCAAACATGGCTGTGGTGAGATAGCGGCCGATGCCCGGCCAGGCGAAAACGGTCTCGGTCAGTACCGCGCCTTCCAGCAGGCTGGCATAGGAAAGCGCAATCACTGTGAGCAGCGTGCCAGAAATGTTCGGAAGGATGTGGACGAAGACGATACGGTGGAGGCTGGCACCCTTGGCACGCGCCGTCGTCACATATTCCTGCCCGAGTTCCGTCAAGATCGAGGCGCGCGTCAGCCGCGAGATGGCGGCGAGCGCATAGAGGGCAAGCACGACCGCCGGTAGCGTCAGATGCGCCAGCGCATCGCGGAAGGCGCCGGCCTTGCCGGAGAGCCAGGTATCGATCAGCGCAAAACCGGTGACGGATTTGACCGTATATTGGAAAACGACATCCGCTCTGCCGGGCCCCGGAGCCCAGTGGAGCCGCGCATAGAACAACAGCAGCATCAGAAGGCCGAGCCAGAAGATCGGCACCGAATAGCCGAAGAGCGAAACGAACCGGGCGAGGCTGTCCACCCACGTCCCCTGCCGCATGGCTGCGGCGATGCCGAGCGCAAGGCCGATGACGGCGCCGAAAATGATCGCCGTCGTCGCAAGCTCGATCGTCGCCGGAAAGGTGCGGGCGATGTCCTTCGCCACCGGCTGCCCCGTCGAGATCGATTGACCGAAATTGCCGGATAGTGCCGTCTCGACATAACGCAGGAACTGCACCGGCAGCGGCTGGTCGAGACCGAGTTCCACTCGCGACTGCTCGTAGGTGGACTGGCTGGCATGGTCGCCGACCAGCTGCAGCGCCGGATCGATCGGCGAAAGACGCGTCATCGCAAAGGTCACCAGCGCCAGCCCCAAGAGCGTCAGCGCGAAGGACCACAGCCATGTGAGAAGTGGCCAGACGAAAGACAACTCCCGCCAACCTTTGCGCTGGCGGGAGTCGGTCCTGTCGGCATCAGGCGTTGTTGCCGCTTGCGGCACTTACTTTTCCACCTTGTCGTAATACACCTGGTCTGCGTTGAGACCCTGGGCATAGTTCTTCACCTTGTCGCTTAGCACGACCTGGTCATTGCCCTGAAGCGTAAAGATGTAGGGCGAGCTTGCCTGGATCTTCTTCTGCAGGTCCTGATAAGCGGCGACGCGCTTGGCCGGATCCTGCTCCTTGACGGCCGCAAGCGTCTCGTCGGTCAGTTCCGGGATCACCCAGCCTGCCTGCCTGGCGACGGTATTGGCCGAGTTATCCTTGTTGATCGCAAACGCGCTGGCATTGGAATGCGGGTCGAAATAGTCCGGGATCCAGTAGCGCAGCGTCATCTCGTATTTGCCGGCGCGGCCGCGGGCATAGATGTCGCTTGCAACACCTGGCTGGATGTCGAGCGTGATGCCGGCCTGGGCAAAGGTCGACTGCAGCGACTGGGCGATCGACAGGAAGGGCTGGTCGTTGAAGACGATGAATTCGATCTTGAACGGCGTCTTGATGCCGGCATCCGCCAGAATTTTCTTCGCTTTCTCGACATCCAGCTTGAAGGGCGTATCCGTCAGCGCGCCCGGGAAGCCAACTGGCAGGAAGGCCTGATGCACCGTGCTCTGGCCACGCAGCAGGTTCTTGGCGATGCCATCGTAATCGACGAGGTAGCGTGCCGCTTCCCAGAAGGCCGGGTTGCCGAGCGTCGCATTCGCCTTGCTGTTCAGGAGGATGTAATCGGTACGGGCAGACGGAACGGACAGCACCTTGATGCCGCCCTTGTCCTTCAGCGCTTCGATCTGGTCGGCGGAAAGGCCGCGGGCGATGTCGGCATCGCCCTGTTCGACGAGCAGGCGCCGAGCGCCGACATCCGGCACGTTGCGGATGATGACGTTTTCGAGCTTGGGCTTGTCGTCGGAATTAGCGTTCGCCTGCAGTACCAGGGCCTCATGTGGCGTGTAGGTAGCAATCGCAAAGGCGCCGCTGCCGGCTGAATTCGTCTTCAGCCATTCATTGCCGAAATCGTTGTTCTTGGCGTTCGCGGCAACCGTCTGCTCGTCGACGATCGAGGCGATCGGCGCCGTTAGCAGCGAAAGGGCGAAGCCGGAACCGACATCGGCCGTCCAGGTCAGCTTCAGATGCTTGTCGTCGACCTTGGTAATGGCGGCATCGACATTGTCGGCTTTCCAGCCGAGCTCGTTGAGGATGAAGGCCGGAGATTTATTGAGCTTCACGGCCCGCGTCAGCGAGAAGATCACGTCTTCCGGACGCACCGGGTTGCCGGAGGCGAACTTGGCGTCGGCGAGCGTGAAGGTCAGGCTCTTGCCGTCGCTGCCGGCTTCCCAGGAGGCGGCAAGCGCTGGCTCGATCTTGGTACCGTCCTCGCGGTTCGACTGCACGAGACGCTGGTAAAGATTGTTGAAGGACTGGACGGTCGTCAGCTCGAAGCCTTCGGCCGGGTCGAAGCTGACGGCATCGTCGATCGACTGGGCGACGACGAGAACATTCGCCGGCGTCTCGGCATTGGCGACCGTTGCGCCGAAAGCGAGCGCGACGCCGAAGACCGTGCCGAGCAGTCGCGAGCGAGTGGTGATGATGGACATCGAGTAACTCCCCTTGGGTGATGAAAGATCAGTTGGCGCCTTCAGCGAAGGCCTCAAGTTCCGGATCGAAATCGACCTGGACGACATTGTTGAAGACCGCCGTGGCGATCATGATGCCGGCGAAGGCGACGAGATCGACGAGCACCTTGGCGTCGTAACGTTTCTTGAGCGCGGCCCAGATCTCGCCCGGCACCTTATTGGAATCGGCGACGATCGCCTCCCCGAAACGTTTAAGCAGCGATTCGATCTCCGTCAGCTCGAGCGCATCCGGGTCGAAGCCGTTGATGATCAGGGCGCGGCGGAAGAAGGTGACCGCAATCTTCGAATTCAGCGCCTTCGAGATCGCATGCGAGAAGACCCAGATTTCGCGGTCGCTGATGGCGGGATTGAGCTCCGCCCTGAGCGTGAACCATTCGGCATAGATGCGGTGCGCTTCCGGCGAATGCAGCAGCGTCCGCTTCATATTGGTCATGCGCCCGCGACGCCGCACCTCCTCGTCATGTGCTTTTCGAATTTCATCGGGGGCGGTCGCGTAATCGATCTGAGGGATATGGCTCATGACATCTGCTCTTCAAGAAGCTGCCAAGCTAGAAGCGAGCCTTTGATTTGTGCAGACTCTGTTGACCTAGCTTTCTGCGCTTCTGACGAAAAATATTCCATCACTCAGGAGTTCGGTGGGATTTCATTGACATGAGGTAGCGACGCCCCGTCCGGCAACTTTGATACTGGCATTGCCCTGGCCATAGCCCAGACGGCAAATCAATAGCCGCGTTCTCGGTATTCTGCAGGGGTGACCAGCGCTCCTCAAGCGAATTGCCGCCGCCTTCGATCAGGGTCCGAGCCTCGAGCGCCTTTGCGCGTGCGTCACGGATAGACATTGACGGGTAGCTCCCGAGCTCCATATCGCGACGTTTGCCCGTCACAGGTGAAACGAATCGCAGAACCATTTGCCGCCGCCGGCGCACCCGAGGGAAACGAGTAAAACCACTTGGCGTTGGCCGCGGCATCGGCGCGGGCGTGTTCTCGCATGCGTGAGCCGAATCTATCCCCGCGCGTGGACTCAGCCGAAGAGAATCGGTCATCGCGCGCGAATCCGGTGGGTGCTGGCATCAGTTATGCTGGACTGCCTGACACTGCCGCAGTTCATGAAAGTAGCCGAATCCGGCCGGAAATTGGTATCAATGCGGCACAAAACCGCCTTCGTCATACTTATGTCGCTACGCTAAGCCCCTGCAAAATCGACGGTTATTAATAAAGCATAAAGAATTGCGGCCGGTGCCTGCCAACTTTGTGGCCTTTCAGCAACAGGGGTCTGTGAAGGCGGATGCAAACAGCACAAACGAGCAAGTTGGTGATTGCGTGACGGGCGGGGTCTTGTATTTTCAACCTCGGAAGCGAGGGCGGTTGATCGTCCGACTTCTTGAAACATGGGGATGGGGCAGGGAACGCTGCTCAAGCGAAAAATCCCAGACCCGATCGAAACTTTGAATTGGAGGTCATAATGAACATCAAGAGCCTTCTTCTCGGCTCCGCTGCTGCTCTCGCAGTAGTTTCCGGTGCTCAGGCCGCTGACGCTATCGTCGCTGCTGAGCCGGAACCGGTTGAATACGTTCGCGTCTGCGACGCTTACGGCACCGGCTACTTCTACATCCCGGGCACGGAAACCTGCCTGAAGATCCAGGGCTACATCCGCTTCCAGGTTGACTGGTCTGCTGGTGACCTCGCTGACAACGGCGGCGGCGAAGACTGGTCTGCTCGTACCCGCGGTCAGGTTGCCTTCACGGCCAAGAGCGACACCGAATACGGTCCGCTCACCGGCGTTATCGTTTATCAGGCGAACTTCCGCCCGAACGGCCCGGCCAACAGCCAGGATATTGAAAACGATACGATCATCGATGAAGCCTACATGGACATCGCCGGCTTCCGCGTTGGTAAGTTCGTCAACTGGTGGGATAACGACTTCTCCGGTGAAACGGAAGTTATCAACAACAACACCAACTTCAACGCAATCCGTTATCAGTACGACTCCGGCGACTTCTACGCTGGTATCGCTGTTGAAGAAATCAGCGTTGATACCGAATTCAACGATGCAGACGGCGACGGCGTAGTCGATGCCGGCGAACTTGACTTCAACGGCGGTAACAACATCGGTATCGACGCTGCTGTCGGTGGCAAGTTCGGAGCCGTTAGCTGGGAAGTTCTCGGCGGCTATGACATCGATCGCGACGATGGCGCCGTTCGTGTCGTGGTCTATGCAGACATCGGCCCGGGCACGCTTGGCCTTGCTGGCATTTATGCTACCGGCCCGACGGACTACTACGACAACGGTGAATGGACGATTGCTGCTCAGTACGCTGTCAAGGCAACCGACAAATTCACTATCACGCCGGCTGTTCAGTATACCGACAACACTGAGCTTGACGGTGACGATTTTGACGGCGGCAGCCAGTGGCGCGCTGGTGTCACGCTCGATTACGAGATCGTCGAGAACCTGGCGACGAAGGTCACCGTCAACTACATCAGCAACGACAGTGACAACGGCGGTGAGGATGAAGACGGCGTTACCGGCTTCTTCCGCCTGCAGCGTTCGTTCTAATCTGATCTGACTTCGGTCAAATCGGGAAGCCCGGCTTTCGAGCCGGGCTTTTTGTGTCTGTGGAATTGTCAATATCTGACGCGTCAGAGACCTTGCCTCCTATCAAAGGAGGAAGCAGGTGATTTCCGGTGCAACGTCATCAAGATGCAGCAGCGGGGCATGCCCCTGGTTTCTCGCCGTGATCAGCCGCGCTGCCGGATGCCGCCGGACCATCGCTTCGGCCGTTGCCCGCGATAGCAATTTCGAGTTCTCGCCGCGGATGACCAAGAGCGGTGCATGCGACATCGCACCAAATTGCTTCCAGAGATCCGGCAGCGGCTTGCTGAGGTCCGTAGCCACCATTGCCTCGGCAATGGCTGGATCGAAATCCGAAGCCAATCCGCCGTCTCCTTGGTGATAAATCGCATGGGCCATGCCGCGCCAGTCCGTCGCGGCAAGAGTTGGAAACTCCGGCTCGTGCAGTTCACGAACCCATCCGGCGGCATCGTCCCAGTCGCGCGGCGTTCGCGGAGCTGCAAGATAGTTCTGAATGTGCCGAAGGCCCTCCGGCTCGAGCACGGGACCGACATCGTTGAGGACAACGGCTGCCAAGAGCTCCGGCTTCATCTCGGCATTCAGGTGAAGAATGAGGCCGCCGCGCGAGGTGCCGATGAAGGCGGCGCGGTTAATACCGAATGCGGAGCAGGCGGTCAGAACGTCGTTTGCTTCGACCGCAAGATTGTAGTTCCGTTTGTTGTTGTCCCAGTCAGATCGACCGCGGCCTCGAGAATCGAGTGTAATGACGCGCCTCGGATGCAAAGGGTGCTGCGACAGGATGAGCGCAAGGTCGTGGAAGTCGCGTGAATTGCGCGTGAGACCCGGCAGGCAGATGACCGGAAGGGAGTTCTCCGCAGCGCCGGTTCCGCGGTAGTCTCGCGCGTAAAGCCGCAGCCCGTCGGACGAGCGATAGAATCTCTCTTGAAAACCGCTATTGTCATCTGGATGCATTGCGACCTCCCGGCAGTTGCGCCGGGAAATCTACTGAGTGTCGCAGGCAATGCAACGGGCTTACGACGGCCGCCCGCCGATCAGGTCGCGTTCAATGTCCGGCGTTTGTCCCAGCCGCGCTTTGTAGACCTCATAGTTCTCCATGACGCGTTGCACATAATTGCGCGTTTCGGGGAAGGGGATGCGCTCGATCCAGTCGACGATCTCATCGATGGACTTGCCGCGCGGGTCGCCATAGCGGCCGATCCATTCCGGCACGCGCTTCGGCCCGGCATTGTAGGCGATGAAGGTCAGGATATAGGAACCACCGAAAGCGTCGATCTGCTCGCCGAGATAGTGCGCGCCGAGCGTGGCGTTGTAGCCGGCATCCGCCGTCAGCTTGTCCTTCGAATAGGCGATGTTGTGGCGCTTGGCCACGGCTTTGGCAGTTCCGGGCAGCAACTGCAGAAGGCCGCGCGCGTCAGCAGCCGAAACAGCGGCGGGATTGAAGGCACTCTCCTGGCGGGCGATCGCATAGGCAAGCGCCTTGCCGGAGCCGGAGATATTCGCGTTCGGGGGGATGACGCCGACCGGAAAGGCGAGGGCGGCGACATCGATGCCTCGCGAGTAGGCGATCTTGCCGACTTGCAGCGAAAGGTGATGGTCGCCGGAGCGCTCTGCCTGTGCCGAGAGGATTGCCAATTCCCCTGGGCTTTGAAGCTGGTCGGCCAGCGCCAGATAAAGGCTTGCCGCGCGCCAGCCATGCCCGGCGGCCTCAAGGCGCGAAATCGCCTGCACGGCTTCGCGGGACTGGAAGCGCTGCCGATCTTCTTCGCTCGGCGACGGATAGGAGACGTTGAGCGTCTTGCGCCCCAGCCGTTCGGCCGCCAGCTGGCCGTAAAAGGTGCTCGGGAAGCTTGCTGCCTTTGCGTAGAACTCACTGGACTTGCCCTGGCCGCCAGCTTGCGCGGCGCGGCCTAACCAGTACCAAGCCCTCGAAGCGGAGATCGGACCGCTCGAAACCTGAAGAATCTTGCGAAAATGTGTCTCGGCGGTAGCGGGATCCTGCAGTCCTCGCAGGGCGTACCAGCCGGCGTGGAATTCTGCTTCAACAACGTCCGCCGGTCTTGTGGCGACGTGATTAGCCACAACGCGGTAGGCGGCCTTGAACTGGCCCTGGTCGACAAGGCCGCGGCTAACGATGCGTTGCTCGTTCCACCATTCGCCGGAATTCACGAGTTCGTCGCGCTTGGAAGGCATTTCCGCCAGAAGCTTGGCCGCCTCGGCATATTTATCCTGTTTGCGCAGATATTCGATTCGCGCGAACAGATAGCCCGGATCATTGGACCATTTTCCATCGACAGCGTTGAGAAGCGCACCAGCATTCGAAGCGCTGGCGGCGACGGCCGACCACGCCCTGTAGAGCGATTGCGCCTGTCCCGCGTCGCCGAAGCGCTTTGCCTGTGCCGTCCGACCGCGATACATGAGGTAGTCCATGCGGGCTTTGTGGTCGGCTGTGCCAAGCAGCCGGGAGAACTCCGCCAGGATCTTGTCTTCGGTCGCCTTGTCCAGCGCTTCGCTACGCCAGACCTTGCGAATATATCCTGCCGCTTGCGTCTGTCTGCCGGCCGAGACCAGCGCTCGCGAGAGAATAATCGCGCCGGCGGTCGTTTCCGGTGCGGTGTTGCCGAAAGCGGCGAGAACCGCAGCCGGGTCAGGGTTTTCATCGTAGAGCGCGCGCTCGGAATAGGCGCGCAGCCTGGAGAGCCCCGGCCAGCCCTTGAGTTCCTGTGCCGCCCCGGCAATCGCGTACGACGGAACGCCCTTCGCGCCGGACGTGGCGATTGCCCAAGTCAGGATATGCCGGTCAAGCGTGCCGTTGCCCATCGCGTTGCGGATCGCGATTGCCTGCTGAGGGTTCTTGTTGGAAAGAGCGTCCAATCCGGCCTTCAGGTCTCCGCTGACCGGCGCAACGGTCGTGCTGCGCGGAATGGCGCCGGTCATGATCGATTCCGGCACCGAGGTTTGCGGCACGAAGCCGATCGGCCTAACGTCGGGTACTGGTACACCCGCGTCTGGAAGCGGCGATGCGATGCTGCTCCACGCAGCGGCCGTAACGCCGAGGGCGGAGAGAATCAGGACAGCTCTTTTCATCCGGAGACTCGCAAGAAAAATATGCCCTAACTCTCGCAAGAGGCTGCTTAAGGAAACCTTACCGAAGCCGGTAAAATTCGTTCACATTTGGTATCGGAATTTGCCCTAAATGGATCCCTGCGCGCTTGTCGCCGCGGTTCCGCGGCTTTATGGTGCGCAACCCATATTCGAGGAATGCGGCCAAGGCGTCAATACCGGCCGTGAGGAGCTATGCATGTTCAAGGGATCCATTCCCGCTCTCGTTACCCCCTTCACTGATGCCGGACAGGTGGATGAAGCTGCTTTCGCCGCGCATGTCGATTGGCAGATCAAGGAAGGCAGCAGTGGTCTCGTTCCGGTCGGTACGACAGGCGAGTCTCCGACGCTGTCGCATGCAGAGCACAAACGCGTCGTCGAACTCTGCATCGAAGCCGCCGCGAAGCGGGTCCCCGTTATGGCCGGTGCCGGATCGAACAATACGCGCGAGGCTATCGAGCTGGCCCAGCATGCCGAAAAGGCCGGCGCCGATGCCGTGCTTGTCGTCACACCTTATTATAATAAGCCCACTCAAAAGGGCCTGATCGCCCATTTCTCGGCAATCGCTGAGGCGGTCAAGCTGCCGATCTACATCTATAACATTCCCGGCCGCTCGGTGATCGATATGACACCGGAAACGATGGGCGCGCTCGCCAAGGCGCATTCGAACATTGTCGGCGTCAAGGATGCCACCGGCAAGATTGAACGCGTGTCGGAACAGCGCATCGCCTGTGGCAAGGACTTCCGCCAGCTCTCGGGCGAAGATGCAACAGCGCTCGGCTTCAATGCCCATGGTGGCGTCGGCTGCGTCTCGGTAACGGCGAATGTCGCGCCGCGGCTTTGTGCCGAGTTCCAGGCTGCAACGCTTGCGGGGGATTACAGGAAGGCGCTGGAATACCAGGACCGTCTTATGCCGCTGCACAAGGCGATTTTCATGGAGCCGGGCGTCTGCGGCGCAAAATACGGTCTCTCGAAACTGGAGCGCATGAGCCGTACCGTACGCTCACCGCTGATCTCGGCGCTGGAACCGTCCACGGAAGCGGCAATCGATGCCGCTATGCGTCACGCCGGCGTTCTGAACTGACCCGAAGCGGAAGGCGGCTGCGTCGCCTTCACAAGTTTCGGCTGTTCCCCTAGATAAGGACGAGAGAAGGGGCGCGGTCTTGCGCGCCCGTAGCCGAATTGGAATTAGTCATGGCCCCCAAAGGCAGCCAGCGCGTCGTAAAAAAGGTTGTGGCCGAAAACCGCAAGGCCCGCTTCAACTACGAAATCATCGATACTTATGAGGCCGGGCTCGTTCTGAAGGGCACCGAGGTCAAGTCGCTGCGCGAAGGCAAGGCCAATATCGCGGAATCCTACGCGTCGGATGAAGACGGCGAGATCTGGCTGATCAACTCCTACCTGCCGGAATACCTGCAGGCGAACCGCTTCAATCACGAGCCGCGCCGCCGCCGCAAGCTCCTGCTTTCGAGCCGCGAGATCAACAGGCTGCGCGCAGGCATCAACCGTGAAGGCATGACGCTGATCCCGTTGAAAATTTATTTCAACGACCGCGGCCGGGCGAAGATGGAACTAGCCCTGGCGAAGGGCAAGAAGCTGCACGACAAGCGCGAGTCCGAGAAGGAACGCGATTGGAACCGTCAGAAGAGCCGTTTGCTGAAGGGCAACGGCTGACCGCGGCAAAGGCCGAAGGTCGATTTCCGTCCTTTTGGCGGCACCAACAGCCGAAGATGCCTGCAAGTCGGCGCCTTGGAATGGCTGGCGCCAACCCAAGTGGTGCTTTCACAGCGTTCGGTTGAGGATTATCCCTCGAAGTCGGTTACGGGGGCCACCTCGACAGGCTTTTGCGGGCGCTCGGATGGATCGCGGCCGATCTCGCTCTTCAGGGACAGCAGGTCGATGAAGTGATCCGCCTGACGGCGCAGGTCGTCGGCGATCATTGGCGGTTGCGTTGCCATCGTGGAGATGATCGACACTTTTCGGCCCCTGCGCTGAAGCGCTTCGACCAGCGTCGTAAAATCACCGTCGCCGGAGAAGATCACAAGATGATCGACGGTCTCCGATTGCTCCATCGCGTCGATTGCCAGCTCGATATCCATGTTGCCCTTGATCTTGCGGCGGCCCATGGAGTCGGTGAATTCCTTGGCGGGCTTCGTAACGACCTTATAGCCGTTGTAATCCAGCCAGTCGATCAGCGGACGGATGGAGGAATATTCCTGGTCCTCGATCAGTGCGGTGTAATAATAAGCACGCAGCAAATATCCGCGCTTCTGAAATGCCTTCAGAAGCTTACGATAGTCGATATCGAAGCCGAGGCTCTTGGATGCAGCGTATAGGTTGGCGCCGTCAATGAAGAGTGCAATTTTTTCGCGTGGGTCGAACATCGCATCCCAATCCAATTAGAGTAATCCAAATTTGATCCGCCAAACATCGCTTAAAAACAATGGCTTAATCTGACGACTGAGAATAATTCTTAATTTATGAATTATTCATATAAAAAAAGATTTAGGGCACGATTCGGCATATTCCAAGCAACTACTGGTGGAATTGCTGAATTACCGGTGAAATTTTTAGCGGGATGCCGTACAGAAGGCTGGCGGTGCACGAAAAACTTGAATTCGCCGGCTTTTGGCTGTATCGCCGTGCCAATCCAGAAATCACGACCGTAAAGGACAGGCAATGGCCCGTGTCACAGTAGAAGATTGCATCGACAAAGTTGAGAACCGCTTCGAGCTGGTTCTGCTTGCCAGCCACCGCGCCCGGCTGATTTCCCAGGGTGCCTCGATCACCATCGATCGCGACAACGACAAGAACCCCGTCGTGGCGCTGCGCGAAATTGCCGACGAAACGCTTTCGCCGGACGATCTGAAGGAAGACCTGATTCACTCGTTGCAGAAGCATGTCGAGATCGATGAGCCCGAGCCCGATCCGGCAAGCCTCATCGCCGCTGGCGGTGTTGCTGCTGCGGAAGGCGAGGAGCAGGACGATCAGCCGGAGACGATCACTTTCGACCAGATGTCGGAAGAAGAGCTTCTTGCCGGTATCGAAGGCCTCGTGCCGCCGGAAAAGAGCGACGACTACTAATAAGGCGCGCGACGATTACCAATCGTCAATCTTGCGCCTTTATTGCTAAGGCATATTATTGCCATTGTGTGCGCCAATCGGTGATTGGCGCGCTTTTGTTTTTATTGGAGTAGTCCGGGGATGATGCGGCAGTACGAGCTCGTGGAGCGGGTGCAGAAATACAAGCCCGATGCCAATGAAGCTCTGCTGAACAAAGCCTACGTCTATGCCATGCAGAAGCATGGGCAGCAGAAGCGTGCCAGCGGCGATCCCTATATCTCCCATCCGCTCGAAGTCGCCGCGATCCTGACGGACATGCATCTCGACGAGTCGACCATCGCCGTCGCCCTGCTGCACGATACGATCGAGGACACGACGGCGACGCGCGCCGAGATCGACGAGCTCTTCGGGGAGGACATCGGCCGGCTGGTCGAAGGCCTGACGAAGATCAAGAAGCTCGATCTCGTCACCAAGAAGGCGAAGCAGGCGGAGAACCTGCGCAAGCTCTTGCTTGCGATTTCCGACGATGTCCGCGTGCTTCTCGTCAAGCTTGCCGACCGCCTGCACAACATGCGCACGCTCGACCATATGTCGGCGGACAAGCGTGCCCGCATTTCCGAAGAGACGATGGACATCTATGCGCCGCTCGCCGGCCGCATGGGTATGCAGGACATGCGCGATGAGCTGGAAGAGCTGTCCTTCCGCCACATCAATCCGGAAGCCTACGAAACCGTCACCAAGCGGCTGGAGGAACTCTCCAAGCGCAACGAGGGCCTGGTCAAGAAGATTGAAACCGAACTGCGCGATCTGCTCGTCGCAAACGGCCTGACAAATCCGCGTGTCAAGGGACGGCAGAAAAAGCCCTACTCGGTCTTTCGCAAGATGCAGTCGAAGTCGCTGTCCTTCGAACAGCTCTCGGACGTGTACGGCTTCCGCATCATCGTCGAAGATGTCCCGGCCTGCTATCGCGCGCTCGGCATCGTCCATACCCGCTGGCGCGTCGTGCCCGGCCGCTTCAAGGACTATATCTCGACGCCGAAGCAGAACGACTACCGCTCGCTGCATACGACGATCATCGGCCCCTCCAGCCAGCGTATCGAGCTGCAGATCCGCACGAAACGCATGCATGAGATCGCCGAATACGGTATCGCTGCGCATGCGCTCTACAAGGACGGCGCAACGACGCCCGATGGCGATATTCTTTCGCGGGAATCGAGCGCCTATTCCTGGCTGCGGCATACGATCGAGGCGCTGGCCGAAGGCGACAGCCCCGAAGAATTCCTCGAGCACACCAAACTCGAGCTCTTCCAGGATCAGGTCTTCTGCTTCACGCCGAAAGGCAAGCTGATTGCTCTGCCCCGCGGCGCGACGCCGATCGATTTTGCCTATGCCGTTCACACCAATATCGGCGACACGACAGTCGGCGCCAAAATCAACGGCCGCATCATGCCGCTCGTCACCCGCCTCAACAACGGCGACGAAGTCGAGATCATCCGTTCGGGCGTGCAGGTGCCACCGGCCGCATGGGAAGAGATCGTCGTCACCGGCAAGGCGCGCGCCGCCATCCGTCGCGCCACACGCATGGCGATCCGCAAGCAATATGCTGGTCTCGGCCACCGCATTCTGGAGCGCACTTTCGACCGGGCGGGGAAGATATTCTCCCGCGACGCGATGAAGCCGGCGCTGCACCGCCTCGGCCAGAAGGACGTCGAAGATGCGATCGCGGCTGTCGGCCGGGGCGAGATGTCGTCGCTGGATGTCCTGCGCGCCGTTTATCCCGATCATCAGGACGAGCGCATTACCGTCAAGCCGGTTGGCGACGAGGGCTGGTTCAATGTCCGCAGCGCTTCGGGCATGATCTTCAAGGTACCCGACAAGAAGGGGGAGGCCCAGGGTGGGCAAGGGACCACGATCGATATGGGCCCGATCCGTGGCATATCCAGCAATATCGCCGTGCAGTTCGCGCCAGCGGGCGCCGTGCCTGGCGATCGTATCGTCGGCATCATGGAGAAGGAGAAGGGTATTACCATTTACCCGATCCAGTCGTCCGCACTGCAGCGTTTCGACGATCAGCCCGATCGCTGGATCGATGTGCGGTGGGATCTGGACGAGGCCAACAAGTCTCGCTTCATGGCACGTGTGCTGGTCAATGCGCTGAACGAGCCGGGCACGCTGGCCAAGGTCGCGCAGACCGTTGCCGGTCTCGATGTGAACATCCGATCGCTGAACACGGTGCGGGTTGCCGCAGATTTCACTGAAATGGCTGTCGATGTCGAAGTATGGGATCTCCGCCAGCTCAATCAGCTGCTTGCGCAACTGAAGGATCTGGACTGCATTGCGACAGTTCGCCGCCTCTACGACTAAGTGTTTGCCCATTTTGTGATCATATCGCGACCGCATCTGCACGACGGAAAGGCGATGTATGCGCTGAATGCATGGCTGTACGTATTTTAGCGCGTTGGTAATTGTGCGCTGCAACACTTATCTTCTGGTCATCAGAGAATGAACGAAGAAAGACCAAAGCAAATGTTTGCTCCTATCAAGAAAATCGCCCGCGCTCTCCGCGTCCCGAGCGTACACGAACGTGAAATCGCATACCTCAACGCCTCGCATGACCGGATCGATCTCGAATACCGTCAGCGCCAGGTTGACCGGGGTCTGTTCCGTAGCCGCTAATCGCGGGCTTACGCTTCCAAAACTGCGGGAGGGCGCCATGCATGACATGCGCCCATTCGTGAAGAGCTTTGACGGCTGAGCGGCGCCTGTCAATTCGTCGCTCTTGTCATGACGGCATGTGCTGCACTAAATAACCGCCATGCTGTTTCGCCGAAGAAAACCAGCCGGATTTCGTGAAAAGATGCGGGAGCTGCTATGGCCCCGCAAGGGGTTCTTGCGCCCGGCTCGCTATCTGGCGATGCGTGTTTTGCGCTTGACGGCGTCGCCGCACGGCGTTGCCATGGGTGTTGCCGCGGGGATTTTCGTGTCCTGGACCCCGTTTATCGGCGTCCATTTCGTCATGGCATTCGTGCTCAGCTATTTCTTTTCCGGGAACATGGTTGCCGCCGCGCTTGGTTGCGCAGCCTTCGGCAATCCGCTGACCTATCCGTTCATCTGGGGCGCGACGTGGGAGATCGGTCACTTGCTGCTCGCGCGGCGGGATACAATGCATGGCCAGTCGATCGACCTCGGCGCCCTGTTCCATCAATTGCACTTCACCGAACTCTGGCGTCCGGTTCTCGAGCCGATGCTTGTCGGGTCCCTTCCGCCTGCGTTGCTGACGTCCGTCATTGTGTATTTCGGAACCTTCTACGCGGTCAAAGGCTTTCAGTCGCGCCGCCGAGAACGCTTGATGGAGCGTGCCCGAGTACGGCTGTCACACCCGGCGCAGGAAAGCGTATGATCATCGGTATCGGCAGCGATCTCATCGACATCCGGCGCGTCGAGAAATCGCTCGAACGCTTCGGCGAGCGCTTTACCAATCGCTGCTTCACCGACATTGAACGCGCGAAGTCTGACCGGCGTGTCAATCGGGCTGCCTCCTACGCCAAGCGCTTTGCCGCCAAGGAAGCCTGTTCGAAAGCGCTAGGCACCGGCATGGCGCAAGGCGTGTTCTGGAGGGATCTTGGCGTCGTTAATCTGCCGAGCGGCAAGCCGACCATGCAACTGACCGGGGGTGCCGCCGTCGTGCTTCAATCCATGCTGCCTGCCGGGCACAAGGCGGTGGTCCACTTGACGATAACGGATGACTATCCGCTCGCTCAGGCATTTGTGATCATAGAAGCCCTGCCAGAAGGCGCGTAAGGGGCGGCGTCTCGTCGCTTTTAATGTTCGTGCCATTGCCGCCACCGGCCGAAGCCGCTAGAGAGAAGCAACAGGAAATGCGCCCGCGGGGGCAGTGAAGGAACAAGTCTGCGTGTCCGAAAAAGCCGATACCAAGCCGAACGCCCTTTGGGAAAATATTAAAGTCATTATTCAGGCACTGTTGCTGGCAATGGTGATCCGGACGGTCTTTTTCCAGCCGTTCACTATTCCCTCCGGCTCGATGATGCCGACCCTGCTTGTCGGCGACTATATCTTCGTCAACAAGTTCGCTTACGGGTATTCCAAATACTCGCTGCCTTTCTCGCCGAACCTTTTCAGCGGCCGCATCTTCGGCAGCGAGCCTGCGCGCGGCGATATCGTTGTCTTCCGCTTCCCGCCGAACCCGGACATCGATTACATCAAGCGCCTCGTTGGCCTGCCAGGGGACCATATTCAGGTGAAGGAAGGCGTGCTCTACGTCAACGGCAAGCCTGTTCCGAAGGTGCCGGATGGCGCCTTCACTTCCGATTACAAGCTCGATCCGGGTGAGGACGTACCGGTATTCCGCGAAACGATGGACGACGGTAAGACCTATGACACGCTGGACCAGTCGCCGGTTTCCCGCGGTGACAACACCCAGGAATTCGTCGTGCCGGAAGGCCATTATTTCATGATGGGCGACAACCGTGACAACTCGCTCGACAGCCGTTTTGATGTCGGCTTCGTCCCGGCGGAAAACCTCGTCGGCCGCGCCAGCATCATCTTCTTCTCCCTCGGAAACGACACCTCCTTCCGCGAAATCTGGAAATGGCCGGCCAACATGCGGTGGGATCGTCTCTTCAAGGTTGTTGAATGAGTAAAGCGCAGACGCTCTCGGCGGCGGACCGGATAAAGCTTGAAGCTTTGATCGGCCATCAGTTCGCCGAAAAGGAGCGCCTGGATCGCGCGTTGACGCATGCCAGCGCCCGCTCGCAGAAGGCCGGTAATTACGAACGTCTGGAATTCCTCGGTGACAGGGTGCTTGGCCTTTGTGTCGCCGAGCTGCTTTTCCGGACGTTCAAGACGGCCGCGGAGGGTGAGTTGTCGGTGCGCCTCAACCAGCTGGTCAGCGCCGAGACCTGCGCGGTCGTGGCGGACGAACTGGGCCTGCACCTCTTCATCCGAACAGGCGCGGACGTAAAGAAGCTCACCGGCAAGCGCATGCTGAACGTGCGCGCCGATGTTGTCGAAAGCCTGATTGCAGCGCTCTATCTGGACGGCGGCCTGGAAGTCGCTCGCGGCTTCATCCTTAAATACTGGGAGAAGCGGGCAGTACGCGCCGACGGTGCAAAACGGGACGCCAAGACCGAGCTGCAGGAATGGTCACACGCGAAATTCGGCGTTACGCCGCAATATCGGGTTGAAGAACGCACCGGGCCGGATCATGATCCGCGCTTCACGGTGACGGTGGAAGTCGCCGGCGTTCAGCCGGAAACGGGCGTCGAGCGCTCGAAGCGTGCGGCCGAGCAGGTCGCCGCGACGAAGATGCTGGAACGCGAAGGCATTTGGCAGAAATCCTCTGCCGGAAATTGACGGGACAATGACCGAAGAAAACGATATGGCGCATGATGTCGCCGCTGAACCCAATGGCGAAACGCATTCAGGCTTCGTGGCCCTGATCGGCCCGACCAATGCCGGCAAATCGACGCTGGTGAACCGCTTCGTCGGCGCCAAGGTATCGATCGTCAGCCATAAGGTGCAGACGACACGCGCCATCGTGCGCGGCATCGCGATCCACAACAATGCGCAGATCGTTTTCATGGATACGCCCGGCATCTTCAAGCCGCGCCGCAGGCTTGACCGCGCCATGGTCACCTCGGCCTGGGGCGGCGCCAAGGATGCCGATCTCATCATGCTGCTGATCGACAGCGAGCGTGGCCTGCGTGGCGATGCGGAGGCGATCCTGGAAGGTCTCAAGGATGTGCCGCAGGCGAAAATTCTCGTGCTCAACAAGATCGACCGCGTGAAGCGCGAAGACCTTTTGGCGCTCGCCAGCGCCGCGAACGAGAAGATCGCCTTCGACAGGACCTTCATGATCTCGGCGGAGAACGGCTCCGGCTGCGACGATGTCATGGACTATCTGTCGGAGACCTTGCCGGCAGGTCCGTGGTACTATCCGGAAGATCAGATTTCCGATCTGCCGATGCGCCAGCTCGCCGCCGAAATCACGCGCGAGAAGCTTTTCCTGCGCCTGCATCAGGAGCTTCCCTATTCCTCCCACGTCGAAACGGAAAAATGGGAGGAGCGGAAGGACGGCTCGGTTCGTATCGAGCAGGTGATCTATGTCGAGCGCGACAGCCAGAAGAAGATCACGCTTGGCAAGGGCGGCGAAACGATCAAGGCGATCTCCTCGGCGTCCCGCAAGGAGCTCTCCGAAATCCTCGAGCAGCCCGTGCATCTCTTCCTCTTCGTCAAGGTTCGCGAAAACTGGGGCGATGATCCCGAGCGCTTCCGCGAGATGGGGCTCGACTTTCCGCACTGACTGACGGCAACATATTTGCTGGTTGGAAGCCAGCGCTTTGTTTCCAAACCAAAAAATTCCGCCGTTGACGGAACAAAACCGCACCATTTGCATTAGCATGCCAACCGGCGCTACCTTCAGGGAGCGCCGATTTTTGCGAGAGCAAGGGCGGGAATGGCGACGGCAAGAGCAACTCACGCATACAAGACTCCGTGCGAGCTGTGTCCCTTGCGGCCGCTGCCGCATTTCAGGGACTTTACCCACGAGGAGCTGGAGTTCGTTTCGTGGTTCAAGAAGGGTGAGCTCGCTGTGGATGCTGGGGCAACGGTCCTGGTCGAAGGCGCTCACAGCGCACATCTTTACACAGTCCTTGCCGGCTGGGGATTTCGCTACAAGTCACTCGAAGACGGCCGCCGCCAGATCCTGAACTATGTCATGCCTGGCGATCTGATCGGCCTGCAGGGCACGATTGTCGGTGAAATGCAACATACCGTCGAGACGCTCTCTCCGGTCGTGCTCTGCGTTTTCGAGCGCGACGAGCTGATGACGCTTTATAACAAGCACCCCTCGCTGGCTTTGGATATCACCTGGATCGCGGCACAGGAGGAGCGGATGCTGGACGAGCACCTTTTGAGTATTGGCCGGCGCAATGCGTTGGAGCGGGCGGCGTATCTGATCGCCTTCCTTTTCGAGCGCGGCAAACGACTTGATCTTTTCAGTGATCGAAAGGCCATTCCGATTACCCAGCAGCATATCGCAGATACGCTTGGGCTTTCGATCGTCCACACAAACAAAACATTGAAGAAACTGGCGGAACGAAAGCTGATCCGTTGGCAGGAGCGTGGCTGCGAAGTGCTGGACGGGAAGGGATTGAAAGAAGTTGCCGGCTGGGAGGGGCTTGGCGAAACCAAGCGGCCTCTCATATAATATGGCGGAGCCATGTCTTTTTTAAATGCAAACCGTTTGGACAGACAATAAGGTCGCTGATGTCACTTTTATCCCGTTTGCTTGCTGTCAACCAAATCGGACGAGCGGCTATTCTGTCCCGGAGGCGGAGCTATGGCCGGGCAACTCAGTTACATGGGCACCAGAGGTAAAGATGCGGGTTAGACAGGGGGCGTGCGCCATGGATGGCGTTCGGCTAGGGGCGTGGAGATCATGAGCGCAAGCCGTGTTCTGGTCCTTGAAGACAATCTCATCATTGCGATGGAAGTCGAAGACATGCTTCGCGTCGTTGGCGTGGAGACGGTCGACATTGCCAACAGTCTCGATCAGGCAATGGATGCAGTCAAAGTGGAGCGCTATGATTTCGCGCTGCTCGACGTCAATCTCGGTGAGGCGATGAGCTTCGGCTTCGCGCGCTATTTGAAAGAAGCCGGCATTCCCTTCGGCTTCGTCAGCGGTTATTCCGACACGCAGGATTTCCCGCCGGATCTTCAGCATGTCCCGCTTCTCGTAAAGCCGTTCGATGAAGGCGCGATGCGGGAATTCCTGAAGAAGCTGCTTCCGACAGCCGAACTCGACCCAGCGTCATGACATAAGAGTTGCCTTGCTTTAGGATCGATTCCTGAGGCTCAAGGTACGTTCGACGATGCAGTGGCAGGATCATGCAATCATTATTGGCGTCAAGCGCCACGGCGAGACTAGCGTCATCGCCGAGGTGATGACGCGTGACCGCGGGCGTCATCTCGGCCTCGTCCGCTCCGGCCGCTCGCGCGCGATGCAACCGGTGCTTCAGCCCGGCAACGAGGTGGATGTGATCTGGCGCGCGCGCCTCCACGAGCATCTCGGCGAATTCCGCATCGAGCCGCTGCAACTGCGCGCCGCCCGGTTGATGGAGACGGCCACCGCCGTCTATGGCGTGCAGGCGATGGGTGCGCTTTTGCGGCTTCTGCCGGAGCGCGACCCGCATCCGCACCTTTACGATGCTCTTGAAGTCATCCTCGATAATCTCCACAATCCCGCCGACGCCGGCGAGCTCTTCGTCCGCTTCGAGCTTTCCGTCCTGAACGATCTCGGCTTTGGTCTTGACCTTGCCGAATGCGCCGCAACCGGTGCGAGGACCGATCTTGCCTATGTCTCGCCGAAATCCGGCCGCGCCGTCAGCCGTGCTGCCGGCGCCCCTTGGGCGGACAAGATGTTCGTGCTTCCCGAATTTCTCCTGCCCGAGGGTAACCATGCCGCAGATTTCGATAGTCTGAGCGCGGCCTTTCGCCTGACCGGCTTCTTCCTGCATCGTCACGTCTACGAACCACGCGGCATCGACGCCGCCGCGGCCCGCGACGGATTCATTCAGGCCGCTCTGAAGGCGCTCGATTCGTCTATCAAGGTCATTCCCGCAGCGCCCCTCGCAGGTTAGCCCGCGGCGCGCACCTTGAAGGCCCAGCCCTCCGGCCGCTCCTTGAGGACGGTGACAGCGTCGCCGATCGCGATCCGGCCGGTGCTGCGCGGTACGGCGTTCCAGCCGAAAATCGGCCCGGGCACGCGGCGGTCCGCCGACATGCGGATGCGGCCCATGGCCGGCATCGGGTTGGGAACGTCGCGCGATCCGGTCATCTGATCCTGTGTGGTCATGATGCAGCGGGCACAGGGCTTTACGAGATCGAAGCGGATGCCGCCGATTTCGATTGCCGCCCAGCGGTCCTCCGGCCAGGCTTCATCCGTATCGATGACGATGTTCGGACGGAAGCGCTCCATGCCGACGCTGCCTTCGCCATTCGCGGCCAGGTTAGCATTGAGCGCCTTCAGCGAGCCGGTCGTGGTCACGAGGATCTGATAGCCATCGGCGAAGGTCACAGGCGTCTCTCCGCCCGCCCATTCGGCGTTCGCGATGCGTTGCGCCTGATCGTCGAAGAAGACCAGCTTTACCTCGCGCCCGAGCCACTCGGAAAACCGCGCATTGCTTTCGTTGTCGGCAACCGCGGCATTTACCAGGGACTTCCAGACGACCACATCCATCCGGCGGTCCGGCTGCGGCAAGCGTACCGCGATATCCGGCTTTCCGGCCATCATCAGCCGGAAAGCGCCGGGCTCCGGCCGGACTTCGATCCGGACTAGCGCCGGCATTTCGCGCTGCGTGATGAACTGACCGTCAGGATCCGTCACCATCGCCCGCCGGTCGCCCGGAAGACCGGAGGCGTCGACCGAAGAGAAAGGAAGCGCGATGCCGCGGGCGCTCTTGAGCGGATAGATAAAAAGATCGCTGACCCGCATTCCGTTCTCCTAGATCTCGTCCATGAATGCCGCGAGGAAGTCGCGCAGACGTTTGTCGCGTTCGGCGGCAAGTTTGCGCCCCGCCGCCGTCTGAAATCCGTCGGCAAGCTTGAACAGCTTTGTCTGGAAATGGTCAATGACATAGCGCCGATCGTCGAGCGGGCGGGTTTCCGCCGCCGGATCGAAAGGATCGTAGAGGCCCGAGCCCATTCGTCCGCCGATGTAGAAGCAGCGCGCCGCTCCCATCATGCCGATCGCATCAAGCCGGTCGGCATCCTGCAAAATCCTCGCTTCCACCGTTTCCGGAGCGATGTTGGCGGAAAAGCTGTGGGCGGTGATCGCATGCGCCACACTCGCAATCGCATCCGCCGCCCAGCCGAGCGCCTGCAGAATGCCGGATGCCTTCTCCGCCGCGAGCGCCGAAGCCTTGGAGCGCAGCGGTGAGCTTTTTTCGACCGCAACGCAATCATGGAGAAGGACGGCTGCCGCCAGTATTTTGCCGTTGCCGCCTTCGTCTGCATGGATGCGCATCGCATTTTTGAACACGCGCAGGATATGCGCAAGGTCGTGCGATCCGTCGTCGCCTTCGGCGGCATGCGGAACGAGGTCAGCTGCGAGGCTTTCGAAAGGGAAAAAGGCCTTGGCTTCGAACATGCGGATCACCGAACTTTGGAAGAGCTGAGGCTTCCGCATAATGCTTCAAGACCCGAGTCGCAATGAAGCTCTCAGCTCGCTTTCGTCAAAATCTCGGAGCGGGATGTTGAAGGCAGCGGCCTTGCCGGGGCGGTCAAAACGCCGGTGGAAGGCCTCGCTTAAAGACTTTGTCAATCTTGATTAATGGGAAGTTAACAGCTTATTGACCCGACTCGCAAATCGGTCTATCCACCGAGTCAGTTTTGATCGTCCCACATTGTATTGCGTACAAACATCACCGGAAAAAAGAGGCGGTGAAAGGAGGTTTGTATGACGCATATTTCACCTGTTTCAGAGACGTCCTATGCCTATTTGGCAACTCTTTCGCGGCTGGATACCAATGGCGACGGCGTAT
>NZ_JBNDHT010000045.1:0-44013 GCF_056755115.1 Rhizobium sp. SVR5-2C
ACCTGATATGACCGACGCCGTCCTCGTGCGCGACGCAACCGAAGCCGATCTTCCAGTGATCCGCGACATCTACAACCATGCCGTCGAACACACGACGGCGATCTGGAACGAGACGCTCGTCGATCTCGAAAATCGAGCCGAGTGGTTCAGGGCGCGAAAGGCGAAGGGCTTTCCGGTTCTGGTCGCGGAAAAGGCGGGGCAGGTGGTTGGCTACGCCTCCTACGGCGACTGGCGCGCCTTCGACGGCTATCGCCATACGGTCGAGCATTCGGTCTATGTCGACAAGGATTGCCGCGGAGGCGGCGTCGGCAAGCTTCTGATGCAGGCGCTTATCAAGAGGGCGGCGGAAAACGGCATTCACGTCATGATCGCCGGCATCGAGGCGGAGAACGTGGCCTCGATCCGCCTGCACGAAAAACTCGGCTTCCGCGTCGCCGGCACCTTCTCCGAGGTCGGCACGAAGTTCGGCCGCTGGCTCGATCTCACCTGCATGGAACTCAGGGTTTCGAAGTGAGCCTCGTCGTTCTCACGGGCGCATCCGGTTCCGGCAAGACGGCGATCGCAAAAGCAGTTGACGTGCGTCACAGTGAGGAATTCGACGTCCGCTATTTCGACAGCATCGGAGTTCCGCCGGTCGAGGAGATGATCGCCGAACACGGTTCGCCCGCCGGATGGCAATACGCAATGACCGTCGGATGGATGACACGCCTCGCGGCTGAAATGCAGCCGGAGCGCCCTGCGCTGTTCGAAGGGCAGATGCGGCTTGCTTTCCTCAAGGATGCCGCCGCGACGGCTGGGATCGATTGCCTGCCTATCCTCGTCGATTGCGACGACGAGACGCGCAGAACACGTCTCATCGTTGACCGTAACCAGCCGGAAATCGCAGGCGCGGATATGATGAACTGGGCAGCCTATCTTCGCCGCGAGGCTGAGGAGGCGGGCTGCGAGATACTAGACACCTCAACACTGACGCTTGACGAGGCCGTTGCCCGGGTCGTTGCCCGGCTAAGGGCATAAAGTCCGCACCGCCTCGTCTTCGCAATCATTTCCCTGGCTCGAACACCATCGAATGGCCGTTGATGCAGTAGCGCAGGCCGGTTGGCGGCGGGCCGTCGGGAAAGACATGGCCGAGATGCGCCTCGCAGGTGCCGCAGCGAATCTCGGTGCGCACCATGCCATAGGAGGCGTCGCGGTGCTCGGTCACGGCATTCGGCGAGACCGGCTCGAAATAGCTCGGCCAGCCGCAGCCCGCATCGAATTTGGTGTCGGAGCGGAAAAGCGGGGCATTGCAGCCGACGCAACGGTAGAGCCCGGTCTCGAAGCTATCCCAATAGGGGCCGGTAAAGGCGCGCTCCGTGCCGTGCTGGCGCGTGACGCGGTATTGCTCCGGCGTCAGATGCTCTTTCCACTCTGCATCGGTCTTCTGGACTTTGACGGTTCCGGTATCGGACATGAGGCTTACTCCTTTCGCGCCGGAGAGGCGATTCCGTTCGGCCAGAATGTGGTGCGCAACGCACAATGGATCAAGATAGGCCAGTTTACCTGGCAATATACTCAGCGGCTCTAATCCGAAATGATGATTTGATCTCGGCTGTGTGATTAACGTACTATTAATCCTAACGGCTTTGCCGGCGGGGGATTTGAAGTGTTCGTTGATATTCTGCTCTGGGCCTATGGCCTGGGAGCCGCTCTTTTCGTAACCATGACCTTTCTGGAAGGCTGGGCCAATCACGACGGCTGGGGCCTGCGGCGGATGGCAGGCTTCGCCTCATGCCTTTTCTGGCCGCTCCTGATTGTCGTCTTCGTGCTGCATGCTCGCCACGCGGCTACGCAGCAAACCCTTTAGCTGTTCCGACGCTCACTTACTTTTTGCTCACTTGGGCGGCCGCTACCTTTGGTGGCGACGCTTCTGCAGCATGAAAGTGCATGATTGCAGTGGGCAGGTTCCGAAAACGCTTGAGGCTATCCGCCGATTGACCTAATTCTTCGAAACCATCCGGTTATCGCCGGGGCTCCGGGTTTCGTTTGAAGGAGGGGACATGGCCGGTGTCACTGGTCTGACATTTTTGGCCTTGTGCCTGCCTCTGCTCGGCGCCCTGATCTCCCCTTTCGTCATTCGCCGCCTCGGTGCGAACGGCGCCTGGTTGCTGGCGGTCGTGCCGCTTCTGTCTTTCCTGCACTTTCTCGGCTTCGTGCCGGAGGTCGCCCGCGGCGAGGTCGTGACCGGCGGCTATGTCTGGGTGCCGAGCGACAATCTCAGCTTCTCCTGGTTCCTGGACGGCCTGTCTCTGACCTTCGCGCTGCTCATTACCGGCATCGGTACGCTGATCGTACTTTATTCCGGCGGCTATCTGAGGGGGCATCCGGAGCAGGGGCGGTTCTTCGCCTTCATCTTCCTGTTCATGGGCGCGATGCTGGGCGTCGTCATCTCGGACAGTTTCCTGATGCTTTTCATCTATTGGGAGCTGACCTCCATCACCTCGTTCCTGCTGATCGGCTTCGATCATGAGCGGGAACCGGCGCGAAGGGCCGCCCTTCAGGCGCTCGTCGTGACTGGCGGCGGCGGACTTTGCTTGCTGGCGGGTCTGCTGCTGCTGTGGGATATCACCGGTGTCACGCAGATGTCGCTGCTTTCACACTTCGGCGACGTCGTACGCGGCAGCCCCTTTTATCTCGCGACGCTCGTGCTGGTGCTATGCGGCGCTTTCACCAAATCGGCGCAGTTTCCGTTTCATTTCTGGCTGCCGAACGCGATGGAAGCGCCAACGCCGGTTTCCGCCTACCTGCATTCCGCGACGATGGTGAAGGCCGGGGTCTTTCTTCTGATGCGCCTGAACCCGGTCATGGGAGAAACTGCCGCCTGGGAAATCCTGCTGCCCTTCTTCGGCGGCATGACGCTGGTTGCCGGTTCGGCGCTGGCGATTGCCCAGTCCGATCTGAAGCTGAAGCTGGCCTATACGACGGTCTCTTCGCTCGGCCTTCTCGTCCTGCTCACCGGCTTCGGCTCGGCATATGCCGTAGAAGCCGCAGTGCTCTATCTCGTGGCGCACTCGCTCTTCAAGGGCGCGCTCTTCATGGTCGCAGGCATTCTCGATCACGAAACCGGGACGCGTGACATCACCAAGCTCGGCGGACTTGCCGCCGCCATGCCGCTGACCTTCGCGATCGCGCTCCTTGCGGCGATCTCGATGGGCGGGCTCCCCCCCGTCTTCGGGTTCCTGGCCAAGGAAGAAGTCTACGCCGCGCTCGCCGGAGGCGACCTGCGCGCGGTGGTCTTCACCGTCGTCGCCATCTTCGGCAATGTGCTGATGTTTGCGATCGCCTTTTCGGTCGGCTTGCGGCCCTTCATCGGCACCGTGGCCGAAACCCCGAAGCATCCGCATGAGGCGCCCGTTCTGCTCTGGCTCGGCCCCAGCGTGCTGGCGGTCCTCGGTCTGGTCGCAGCCCTCTTTTCCGGCTTCACCCACGGCTACGTCTCTTCGCCCATGGCTTCTGCCGTCCAGGGCGATGCGGTCAGTGTCACGGTCTCGGCGGTGCCGCATCTTGGCCTGCCGCTTGCCCTCTCCATCGTGACCATCATGCTCGGGATGGCGACCTACTGGCAGATAGAACGTGCCCGCGGCCTCATGGTGTCTTTCCTGGACGCGGCGGGGCCGGGGCCGGACCGCGGCTTCGACAGTTTCGTTGCCGGGTTCGTTCGCTTCGGCTGGCGCGTCACCCGCATCGTCCAGCCGGGCAGGCTCGAAATCTACGTGATCTGCACCTTTCTCTGCGTCGCGGCGCTCCTGCTGCTGGTGCCGGCGCTTTACGGCGAATTTCCTGCCCTTCCTGCCTGGCCGCACGATGTGCAGTTTCATGAATGGGCGGTTTTCCTGCTTGCGGTGGTCGGCCTTGCCGCTGTCCTTGTCGCCCGCGATCTTTTGACGGCGATGGTCTCGCTCGGCATCCAGGGCTTTTCGGTGGCGCTGATTTTCCTGCTCTTCGGCGCCCCGGATCTTGCCTTTACCCAATTCCTGGTCGAGACGCTGTCGGTCGTCATTCTGGCGCTGGTCATGACGCGGCTTCGCCTTTCGCCGACTGATCCGCGTCCGCTCGGCCAGCGGCTCGGAGACAGCGCGGTCGCACTTGCCTGCGGTCTCGGCTTTTCGCTCCTTCTCATGAAGGCGACGGAGGGGCCGTTCGGCACGGTGCTGTCGGACTTCTTCAACACTTACTCGAAAACCATCGCCCATGGCGCCAATGTCGTGAACGTCATCATCGTCGATTTCCGCGGCACCGATACGCTCGGCGAAATCGCCGTCGTCGCGATCACCGGCCTTGCCATCGTCGCGCTGATCGGACTGCGGGCGGGAACTGAGCGGAAGCTCGCCGCAAAGGATCCGGGCAAGCCGCGCGATCTGGGGACGGAGCGGCCATGAATACCCTCATCTTCCGCACCATGGCGCCGTTCCTCGTCGCGCTGATGCTGGTCTTTTCGGTCTTCATCCTGCTGCGCGGCCACAATGAACCGGGCGGTGGCTTCATCGGCGGGCTGATCGCTGCCTCGGCGCTGGCGATCTATGGCATTGCCAACGGCGTTCCCGCGGTTCGCAGCGCGATCCGCTTTCATCCTCTGTCGATCGCGGGAGCAGGGCTGCTGATGTCGTCGGTCGCGGGGCTTGCCTCGATTGCCGCCGGCGTTCCGTTCATGACCGGCCTCTGGGTCTATCCCGTAATCCTCGGGGTCGAGGTACCGCTTTCGACGGTCATGCTCTTCGATATCGGCGTCTATTTCGTCGTTGTCGGCGCGATCACCGCCATCGCATTGGCGCTCGAGGAAAGGGAGGTGGAGTGATGGAGCCGCTTTTTGCGATCCTCGTCGGCCTCTTCTTCTCGGCTGCCGTCTATTTGCTGCTGTCGAAATTCTCGATCCGCATCATGCTTGGCATCGCGATCCTCGGAAACGCCGTGAACCTCTTGCTCTTTACTGCCGGCCGCGTGACCCGCGAGGTGCCGCCGATCATTCCGGCCGGTCTCGACACGCTGCCGGCCGGCGCCGCCAACCCGCTGCCGCAGGCGCTGATCCTCACGGCAATCGTGATTTCCTTCTCCTTCCTCGCCTTCATGCTGGTGCTGACCTACCGGGCCTATCAGGACCTCGGAACCGACAATACCGACGAGATGCGGGTGGCGGAGCCCGACGATCCGGCGCTTCCGCCGCTGGGGTACTGAGCATGGCGATGAGAGTGATCGTGCGGATGCTGACCCCCCTCTGCCCTGCCGGCTTTCCGGGGTCGAGCCACGCGCCTCGACCCGCTCTTCGAGCCCCCCGCAAGGGGGGAGATTGGCTGGGCGCGGTCGCTCGTCCGACTAAGTTACTGACGACTGCTGCGATTGCATCAGTTCGAAAGGAAGCGGGGAGCGTGCTGCGAGTCATCTCCCCACCCGTGGGGGAGATGCCCGGCAGGGCAGAGGGGGGCTTTTCACCTGCTGCCGCCCCCTCATCCGGCCCTTCGGGCCACCTTCTCCCCGCTGGGGAGAAGAGGAGGGCACGCTAAATGGCCGCGCCTGTCTCCGACCTCTCCGCCGCACTCGTCGCAGCGCCCGTGCCGGTATACAATTGGCTGGTGATCCTGCCTGTTGCGCATTGCATCGTGCTCGGCGCACTGATGCTGGTGCTGCGCGTCCATGTGCGCCTGCACGCGATGATCGCCGTACTCGGCCTTGCCGCGCTGGTGCTGATCGATGCGGTGCTCTTGACCATGGTGGTCGATGGCGGCCCCGTCACAATGGTCATGGGGCGCTGGCTGCCGCCTTTCGGCATCGCCTTCACCGTCGATCTCTTCGGCGCGCTGATGGCGCTTGTAGCGGCGATCGCGGCCCTTGCGGCGAGCGTCTATGCGCTCTCCGACATCGATGCGGGCGGGCGGCGCTTTGGCTTCTTCCCGTTCCTGATGTTCCTGATGGCGGGCGTTACCGGGGCGTTTCTCACCGGCGACGTCTTCAATCTCTATGTCTGGTTCGAGGTGCTGCTGATTTCGTCCTTCGGCCTGCTGGTCCTCGGATCGGAGCGCGAGCAGATCGACGGCGCGATGAAATATGCGGTGCTGAACCTGATCGGCACGACCCTCTTCCTGATCGCCGTCGGTTATCTCTACGCGATCTTCGGCACGCTCAACATGGCCGATATCGCGCTGAAAACGGCCGGCCTGCGGGACGGAGCGCCGCTCATAACGCTGGCGGCGCTCTTCCTGCTCGCTTTCGCGATGAAGGCCGCGGCTTTCCCGGTGAATTTCTGGCTGCCGGCGTCCTATCATACGCCCCGCATCGTCGTCTCCGCGCTCTTTGCCGGTCTGCTCACTAAGGTCGGCATCTACGCCCTCATTCGGGTCATGGTGATGCTGCTGCCGGTCGAGCGAGAGGCGCTGAGCCTGATGATCGCCGTGGCCGGCGCCGCCACCATCATCGTCGGCGCGCTCGGCGCGCTGGCGCAGACCGACATCCGCCGCATGCTCGGCTATGTCCTCATCTCGGGCATCGGCAACATGCTCGTCGGTGTGGCGATCGGCACGCCGGGCGGTGTCAGCGGCTCCGTCTTTTACGCGCTGCACTCCGTGGTTCTGATGACGGCGCTCTATCTCCTGGCAGGGCAGGTGGCGTGGCTCGGCGGCAGCTTCTCGCTTGCAGCGCTCGGCGGGCTCTATCGCGGACGCGGCTGGCTTGCCGCCGTCTCGCTGATCCTGTTTCTGGCCGCCTGCGGCCTGCCGCCGTTTTCCGGCTTCTGGCCAAAGGTGATCCTCGTCAAGGCGTCGCTCGATATCGGTGCATGGTGGCTTGCCGCCGCCCTCCTGATCGGTGGTTTCCTGACGACCATCTGCTTCGGCCGCGTCTTCCTGCTTGTCTATTGGCGCCCGGCAAGCCGGCCGGTCGACACGGCCGCCATCGGCTGGCAATCGGCGCTGCCGTTGCTGGTGCTCACCGCACTCGTCATCGGTTTCGGCATCCTGCCGGAACAGCTCCTGTCGCTGGCGCAGGCGGCAGCCGGAAGCCTTGCCGACCCCGGCGCCTATATCCATTCTGTCTTCCCGGGAGGAACCGCGCCGTGACTGCCTTCCTCTTCAATCTGCTGCTCGCCATCGCCTGGGTCGCCGTCTCCGGCAGCGCCTCGCTGCATAATCTCGTCCTCGGTTTCGTGCTGAGCGCCGTCGCGCTCGCCGTCGTCCGCGAGGCCTTCGGCGGCAAGGGCTATCTTCGCCGCACACGCCTCATCCTGTCATTGGCGCTGCTTTTCCTGAAGGAGTTGACGCTCTCCGCCTGGGTGGTCGCAAAGACGGTGCTGAGGCCGAGGATGGACATCCGGCCCGGCATCTTCGCCTTTCCGCTGACCGTCGACCGCGATTTCGAGATCACGCTGCTTGCAAATCTCATCACGCTGACGCCGGGCACGCTCTCCGTTGATGTTTCGGCGGATCGCAGGACGCTTTACGTTCACGCGCTCGACTGCGCCGATCCGGAGGCAGTGAAGCGCGCCATCGCGAACGGCTTCGAACGCAAGATCATGGAGGCCTTCCGATGATGCCGCCGCTCGCCATCGTCTCGGGGGCGGCGACGCTCACGCTTGCGATCCTCGGCATCGCCTTCGTGCTCACCGCCTATCGCGTCATCGCCGGGCCGACGCTGCCGGACCGCGTCCTTGCGCTCGACACGCTGACCGGCATCGCCATCGGCTTCATCGCGGCACTTGCCGTCAAGACGCATTTCGCGCTCTACATCGATATCGCGATCGCGCTGGGGCTGGTTGGCTTCCTCGCCACGGTCGCCTTCGCCCGCTTCGTCCTGTCGCGCGGCGCGCCAGCGCCCGAACTGCCACCCCCCGGGAGACCGGCAGGCAAGCGAAAAAACGAGACAAAGCGCAGGTCGGCAAAGAGACCGGGCGGGAAACCGGCAAGAAAGGCAGGATGATGGGATACGTACTTGCCATAGCCATCGCGGTGCTGATGCTTGCCGGCGCTTTCTTCGCGCTTTCGGCCTCCATCGGTGTCGTGCGCCTGCCGGACCTTTATTCGCGCATGCATGCCGCGTCCAAGGCAGGGACCGTCGGCTCCGGTCTTTTGCTTCTGGCTGCCGGTTTCTCGTCCGGGGAGGTTGCAGTCTTTGCCCGCGCGGCCGTCGGCGTTGTATTTCTGCTGCTGACGGCTCCGGTCGCGGCGCACCTGCTGGCAAAAGCTGCGCGAGACACCGGACATAGGCTATGGGAATTTTCTGTTCGAGATGATATGGAGGGCCGATAAGAGTATAAATTTGACCAACGGAGCTGGATTAACGCAAATTTACGTATGTGGCAGCCAAACTAAAGTCGTATCTACGCCCGAAAATCTTACTCTTCTGTGAATTTTCAGTAGAAACGACACAAATAACAATTGGCCTCCGCGTAAATCGGTGCTAATTGAATTGTAAGTAGAGTTCGAATTTCGAACTAGAATCGTTGCCGTTATTCGTCCTTAGCTTTAATTTCCAATGTCTAATTAAGGTTGTGGTTAGAAAAACGCAGCGATTTTGACTCGTATTCGGACAGTATAAGAGCAGCTTTCGGTCTCAAGAATCTAGGGGTGGATTCGCGTTTTAGGACATGAAGCCAGGGTCTGGGCTTTTACTGTTTGCCTCTACGAAGACGGTCCTCCGCAAGGAGGGTCATTCACGCATGCGAACAGGAGAACGAAATATGACGGATACCGCGACCGGCAATGGGCCGGAATTGCTGGTAGAGCTGACAGCTGATATCGTAGCGGCATATGTCAGCAATCATGTGGTCCCGGTCAGTGACCTGGCCAATTTGATTTCCGACGTGCATTCCGCACTGAGCAACACGTCTGCACCGCAACCCGCCGCAGCCATCATCGAAAAGCAGAAGCCCGCCGTTTCAGTGCGCAAGTCAGTACAGGACGATCAGATCACCTGCCTGGAATGCGGCGGCAACTTCAAGTCTCTCAAGCGTCATCTCATGACTCATCACAGCCTCTCGCCGGAAGAATACCGCGAGAAGTGGGATCTTCCCGCCGATTATCCCATGGTCGCCCCAGCCTATGCCGAGGCACGTTCGCGCCTCGCCAAGGAAATGGGCCTCGGCCAGCGCCGCAAACGCGGGCGCGGCTGAGCCTGACGCTCCCAGACGTAAGAGCCGGGGCAACCCGGCTTTTTGCGCGACTGCGAGAGGTTAAGGAAAATAATCCTATTTATTTTCAGAGCCTTGTCAAGAAAGCACCGCTGTAACACGAGAAAGTTGTTCGGCAGTGCTTTCCAGCAGGCTTTTGGTCGCGTACATTATATGAATTAATTCCTATTTTGTTGGGAGTTTTCATATATGCCTATTGAAAATCCACCTCTGCCGCGTCTTCGGCTCGAACTTGCCCTGCGGCCTCTCATCAGCGATGTCCCTCCCGCTTTCCAGGGCTACGCGCCGCCTTCTTCCACTCTTCCGATCGATGCGGTTTGCCGAATTGCCCAGGAGCTCACCACCGAGATGGTCATGCTCGTGGGCGGCAGACTTCTGGCGCGCCGAGACCGCCGGCGCACGCTCTGTCACGTCCGGCAGATCGCGATGTATGTTTGCCATGTGGCGTTGCAGATTCCCCATGACGATATTGCCGGCGCGTTCGGCCGCAATCGCTCCACGGTCGGTCATGCCTGCATGACCGTCGAAGAACGGCGTGAGGATGCCGCCTTCGACGACTTTGTCTCTGCCGTCGAACGGGCCGTCAAATCCATCTTTCGTTCCGCCGGAGGCGCTGCGCATGAGTGAAAGAACCGATACTGTCCGCAAGTCCCTGGTTCGGCTGCTGAAATTTCTCGCGAAGGGGGAGGCAGCGGTGGAGCGCGGGGAGAGCGGTGAGCTGACGCTCCGCCACGCAGCAGGCACCCATGCGCTCCCGACGGCGCTTTTTGAGGAGGCCGTGTCGCTTGGCCTCATCACTGCCGCCGCCAGCAGCGCCCGTCTCGCCCCACCGGCCCGCGCCTATCTGCGCCGCGCCGCAGCCGAACGCGAAGAGGCGTTTCTCGAACAGCACGGGGAGATTGCGCTTCGCGTCGCCGAGATCGATGGTGCGCGCCAGTCCGTGCGCGTCAACGAGGCCGAATCGCCGCTCGCGGCGCTGTCGCGGCTGAAGGACAAGGGCGGCTCGCCCTTCCTGCCGAAGGAGGTGCTTGCCGCCGGCGAGCGGCTGCTTGCGGATTTCACGCGGGCGCAGCTCCAGCCGCGCGTGACATCCTCCTGGCAGCCGCGATTGTCCGGCCGCATCAAGGGTGAGCGCGGCGGCATGGCGGATCTTGCCGATAGCGCCGTCGCCGCGCGCATCGCCGTCAACCGCGCGATCGAAGCCATGGGACCGGAGCTCTCCGGCGTGGCTCTCGACGTCTGCTGCTTCATGAAAGGGCTGGAAACCGTCGAGCGCGAACGCCAATGGCCGGTCCGCTCGGCCAAGCTGATGCTGAGAACGGCGCTGCTTGCGCTCTCCCGGCACTACAACCCGCCCCGCCGCCAGACCCGCGTGCAGCACTGGGGCGCGGAAGGATATCGGCCCGATCTGTGAAGTGTCGGAGCCGAAGAGGATGGCTGAAATCCCAAGGGCTTCAGCTTGCTGTCAGACCGGCGCCGCAGGGCTGCTCTGCCGCATTTGCCAGGCAAAATACGCGAGTGCCGCACCCACGCTGATGAGCTCGATCCCCAGCAGAAATCCGACCAACCACAGGGCCGTCACCGGCAGGCTGCTCCACAGGATCAGCGAGAGAAGAATCCCGACCAGCCCGCTTGCCAGCACCCAGCCCCAGTTCGGGAGTGGCCGGATCGTCAGCGCGAAGACCACCTTGGAGATGCCCTCGATCATGAAAAAGACGATCAGAAGCAGGGTGATCGTCAGCATTCCTTGCGCGGGATCGCGCAGGAAAAGAAAACCGATCAGCAGGGCAAGAATCACCGAGATCAACTGCAGCCAGAAATGCGGCACGTGGCGCGCACCGAGGAGGCTCAAACCTTGCAGCACACCGCTGATGATCAGCAGCCATCCTAAAAGGACGATGACCGCCACCGATGAAATCACCGGATAGATGATCGCGAGAACCCCCGCCGCCATCAGCAGGATACCTTGGATCAGATACCACAGTGAGTAACGCTTGACAGTCTGCCTCACGGCTTCGCGAAAGACCTCCGCCGCCGCATCCATCGACATCGACATGGCTTTTCCTCCCCCGGCAATCCCCTCGCTTGCAGTCGCCCGACGGCCAAGCCTATGTCGGAGCGGCTACCCGATATTTGCTATTTTAGCACGAATTTGGCGAGTTCGTCAGGTGCTGCGGTTGCCACGCCTCCGTCGGCCGCCACTCTCACCCGCGACCCTTGATTCGGCTCCTCATCGGGCGGACCGCCCGGTGCGCCGCCCGAAAATTAAAGTTTAGCAACATTCGATGTTTCGCCATTGCGCCCCTGGCGGACCACCACTACAGAAGAACCGTCACTGGCCGGGCGCGTTCCGGCCACGTAAGCGTTAACGTCACTCAACGCGTATGATCGAACGGCTCTGCGGCTTCGATCTGCGCGACTGTGTCCTGCGGATCGTTTCCCGAAGCCCCGGAAGGACATGATGGATAACAATCAATCCGCAAACCCCCTGCTATCCGCACCTGCCATCGAGCGGGTCCGCCATGAATTGCGTCGCCGCCTGCTGACGGTCGAGAGCGTGGCCGACATCACGCCCGGCATGCGGCGAATCGTTCTCACGGGCGAAGACCTCGCCGATTTCGTCAGTCTTGCGCCCGACGACCATATCAAGGTCATCGTGCCCACCACCGATGGCGCCGAGGAGCGCCGCGACTACACCCCGCGCCGCTATGACAACGCCGCTCGCAGCCTGACCATCGATTTCGCCCTTCACGAGGCTGGTCCCGTCACGCAATGGGCGATCGATGCTCGCCCGGGAACAACGCTCGAAATCGGCGGCCCGCGCGGTTCGGCAGTGGTCTCCAGTACCGTGAAGCGGTGGCTGCTAGTCGGCGACGAAACTGCGCTGCCCGCAATCGGCCGCCGCATCGAGGGGAGCGGCGCGGGAACGGCGATCAGCCTTCTCGGCGCTGTCGCCGGACCGCAGGAGGAACAATCTTTTGAAACGGCCGCGGCGCTGACAACGCGCTGGGTGCACCGCCCGATATCCGATGCCACCAATGCCGCGCCCCTGATCGCCGCCTTGAGCGGCATCGACATAGCTCCGCAAACACTGGTCTGGGTCGCTGCCGAAGCATCGGTGGTGCGGGCAATCCGCGCCCATCTCGTCGAGGAGCGCGGCTACCCGCTCGCCTGGATCAAAGCCTCCGGCTATTGGGTCAAGGGCAAGGCGGATACGACCGAGAAGTTCGGCTAGCTTTGCCCCAGTTCCGGAAGGCGCGCGGATGCCTGAGAGCAGGGCATCCGGCGCGGTCCGGTCATTCTAGGGGTGCCCTCTGGCTCCCGTCATCACCAGGGCAGCGTGCCGTTGTGGTTGAAGTAGCCCGCCGTCGGGCCGCTATCCTCGAGTGTCGCCAGCGTCACGGCGACCTCGGCTGCCTGCTCGACCGTCCGGTATCCGGTATTGCCGTTCATCTCGGTAGCAGTATAGCCGGGATCGGTGGCGTTGACCTTGATGCCGAAGGGCTCAGCCGCCTTGGCGATCGACACCGTCGCGGCATTGAGCGCGGATTTGGAGCTGTTGTATCCCAGCACGTTGACGCCGTAGAACTCGTTGTCAGGATCAAGCAGCGATTGGATGGAGCCGAGTTCGCTGCTCATCATCACGATGCGCCCGGCCTTCGATGCCTTGAGCAGCGGCAGGAAGGCCTGCGTCACTCGGATCGGCCCGAAGACATTCACCTCATAGACGTCTTTGATGGACTCCATCGGCTCCTCAAGCGGCGAGAGGCCGAAGCTTCCGGCGATTCCGGCATTGTTGACCAGAACATCGAGAGAGCCGGTCTGTTCGGCAAGAACCGCGGCTGCCGCGGTCACGCTGCGGTCGTCCGTCACATCGAGTTCGAGCCAATGCGCATCGAGGCCCTGGACCCTCAGCTTCGCGGCGGCTTCTTCGCCGCGTTCCCGGTCACGGCAGCCGAGCCAGACCCGGTAACCCTCCGCCGCCAGGCGCCTTGCGATCTCGAATCCGATACCCTTGTTGGCGCCCGTCACCATTGCAGTCTTCATGTTGGTCATGTGTCACTCCGTTTGTGGAGTATCACAGATCGTGCAGATCACGCCCTTGGTGTGAGCCGCAAAATCCCGGCTTCTTGCCTATTCCTCCTGACCTGCTGTCGGCAGCGCGCCGGTGCCTTGTCTTGCGTCCGGCGGCCATGCCACCATATGTCGATGATGGAAGCGATGGACGAATTGCGCGATCGCGCGCTGAGATACGCGCAGGGCCAGCGCACCGAAACGCCGGTACCGCGCGTGACGATCACCAAGGACGCGGCGCTGACGGGCATGACGCCGGGCATTTATGAGCCGATGCTCTGCCTTGTTCTCCAGGGCGCAAAATGCGCGATCATCGGCGACAGAAGGCTGCACTACGACCGTGCGAGCTATTTCGTGGCAAGCATCGAAGTCCCTGGGGCCTGCCAGATCGTCGAGGCGCGTCCTGAAAGTCCCTATCTTGCGCTCGCCCTGACGCTGGATATCCCGACGGTTGCGGAAATCATCATGGACATGCCGGGCCTCCCGCCAACGGCTGATGGTCCCGGTTTCGGCATCAGCCCGGTGACGCCTGAACTTGCCGATGCATGGCTGCGGCTGGTGAAGCTGTTCGACACACCTGCCGACATTCCGATCATGGCGCCGATGCTGGAGCGCGAGATCATCTACCGGGTGCTGCAGGGGCCGCACGGACCGATGATCCGCCAGCTCGCCCGTAGCGACAGCCGCCTCGGCCAGATCCGCCGCGCCATCAGCCACATCCGCGAACACTTCGATCAGAGCGTGACGATCGAAACGCTCAGCTGCATTGCCGGCATGAGCCCGTCCGTCTTCCACAAGCATTTCAAGGATGTGACGGCGATGAGCCCGATCCAGTACCAGAAGAAGCTTCGGCTGCATGAGGCACGCCGCCGCCTGCTCGCCGATCCGGGCGATACGGCGCGCGTCGCCTTTTCCGTCGGCTATGAAAGCGCCACCCAGTTCAGCAGGGAATATGCGCGCCAGTTCGGCGCGTCACCTGCACGCGATGCCGGAAGATTGAGGGCGCGTAATTCCGAAAGCAGCGAACTGCTCGACGTCTGAGCGTGCTCACGCCGCGGCGCGGACCCGTGCTTCCTCGCGGATGCGGTTGACCATCGAGCGCAGCCCGTTGGAACGCTGCGAGGAGAGGTTTTCGACGAGGCCGATCTTGGAGAAGATCTCGAAGGCGTCGAGCGCGGCGATCTCGGAAGCCTTCTTGCCGGAATAGGTGGCGAGCACGATGGCGACGAGGCCGCGCACGATGTGCGCATCGGAATCGCCCTCGAAGGTCAGGACCGGATTTTCCGGATCGCCCGCGGTTTGCGTCACCAGCCAGACCTGGCTTGCGCAACCCATCACCTTGTTCTCGGAGGTCTTCTTGTCGTCCGGAAGGTCCGGCAGTGCCTTGCCGAGCTCGATGACATAGCGGTAGCGGTCTTCCCAGTCGTCGAGGAAAGAGAAATCGTCGATGATCTCGTCGAGAGATGCCATGGTCGGGCCTTTCGCTGTTGCCAGTGATATAGGTGAAGTGGCGCCGCTTTTGAACCAGTAAAAGGAAAAACGCCGTGAAGGATGGGCATCCTCACGGCGCAGCAAACGCTGAAAGCAAACAGGGCAGGCACGTCAGGCACGGGACATCTCCGCCTCAGGCGGACTGCCGGTGCAAGCTTGGGATGCGGCTTGGGCCGCGGAATTCTTAGAGAACCGGCTTTGGCGTCGGCAGCGGAATGGTGCCGGTCACGACCTCGTCGGAGGCCGAATCGTCATCCACCGGCGGGCGATAGGGCATCGGCTGGTTCAGCGCCGCAGCCTTTTCCTCCGTCACGGAAGGCGCAACGGTCGCAACGGGTGCTGCGCCAAGCGGAGCGGCGGGCGTTGCCTCTGCCAGCTTCGGTGCGGCGGTCTTGTTGTCGGCGAACTTGCTATCGAGCAGCTCATAGGCGACACGGGCGCCTTCGCGGGCCCGGTAGCCGAGTGCCGTCAGGGTCTCGCCGCCCTTGGCGCAGACCTCCGGCTTCTCGCTGCACATTCCGATAATGTAGTCATAGGCGCCGCTGACGGCCGTGAAGGCGTCGGAGAATTGAATTTGGGGGTCGCCCGCCAGCCGCGTCGAGCTCTCCGAGCTGAAGAGCGGCAGCAGTAGCAGCACAAGGCCGAACCAGAACGATCCTTTGATCAGAAACCACATTGTCGTTGCCCATCCTGTTTTCCCGTTCGGTCTTGCCGCCGAATCAGGCCCGGTTTTCCGGTGTGCTTTCACCCTAGCGATGAAGTGCAAATGCCGGTTTTCGAAACTTGGTGGCATTTGCGGCAAATTTAATTCGAATTTTAAATAAAGGCGTTCGCACCGCATTTCAGTCAAATTGTAGCCATCGGCGTTAAGCATGCCAGAGGCTGCCCTCTGGAATTGCAAGGGTTCTCCGGCGCGCGCCTGCCCCAAAAGTTAACGCGAACCTGAAATGTGAGCGAAATCCGCCGCTTACCCCCTATTAACCACAAAAAACAAAGCGCCTTCAGGATGGCTCAAAATGGGATTTTTGCGGCGTTTGGGCTGTGGAGCGCGTCTTTGCCTTATCCTTTCCTTAAGCCGCGCGGGCCTATTCTCCGGCTGTCTTGAAGGCCTCTTGGGGCGGGTATTGCGTGCGAGTATTGAGTGACATTGGTGGACGGGCGGCAGCCCTTGTGGATCGTGCGGCGAGAGGCTGGCTTTCCCGTATGGGAAGCGGCGAAGCCGTTGCCGAGCGGGAGCTTGTGATCCTGCGCCGCCTCATCTTTCTCTCCTCGGCAGCGCTCGTCGCGACCCCGGCGGGCCTCTCCTTCGTCACCAGCCCGGCCGTTGCTCTGCCGGCGGGTGTCGCCACCGTCTGCGCTGCATTCCTCTTTTCGGCCGTCGGCGGCATCGCGCTTTCGCGCCACAGCGCCGTCGCGGCAAGTGTGGCGGCGGCGCCGGCGGAAGAGTTCTTCCTTGAAAACAGTGCCGGCCTCGTTCTTTTCCTCGACCAGCACGGCCATGTGACGGCTGCGGGCGGCCGCAACAGCGGCGAATTCCTTGCCTGGATGCGCGATCCGCGCGGCCGGGGCTTCATCGAGCAGGTGCATATCTCCGACCGCATTCTGTTTCTCCAGGCTCTCGACCAGCTGCGGCAAGGTGCGGAAAGCGCCAGCGTCGACCTACGGGTCGATCGCCCCAGCGTATCGCGGGACCTGCGCCAGTTTGCGCATTTGAGAATGGACATGACGGCGCAGCGCGATCTGGACGGCGGGCTCTGCGCCATCGTTGCTCAGCTACGGGACGTGTCGATCGAGCATCAGCTGCGCATCGAAGCCGAAAGCCGGGCAGCCGATGCCGAATCAGCCAACGACGCAAAATCGCGCTTCCTCGCCGCCGTCAGCCACGAGCTGCGCACGCCGCTGAACGCCATCCTTGGCTTCTCGGATATCCTGATCGGCGAATATTTCGGCAAGTTCGAGAACGAGCGCCAGCGGGAATATGTGAACCTTGTGCGTGATTCCGGCGCGCACTTGCTTTCCGTCGTCAACACCATGCTCGACGTGAGCAAGATCGAGGCTGGACGCTACGAGCTGGTGCTCGAGCCTTTCGATATCGGCGCCTCTGTACGGTCGTGCGAAGCGATGCTTGCGCTGCAAGCGAAGTCGAAGGGGGTAACGCTGACCAGCCGCATCCAGCGCGACCTTGATGAGGTCGTCGCCGATCAGCGGGCGATTCAGCAGATCCTGATCAATCTCGTCGGCAATGCGGTGAAGTTCACCAACTCGGGAGGGGCGGTCACGGTCGATGCAGCGGTGCGTGGCGGCGTTTTGCAGCTTAGCGTCAGCGATACCGGCATCGGCATCCCGGCCGACAGGCTGGAAACGCTCGGCCAGCCCTTCGTGCAGGTCCAGAACGACTATACTCGCCAGTATGAGGGCACCGGCTTGGGCCTGTCGCTGGTCAAGGGCCTCGTGGCGCTGCATGGCGGTCACTTCGCGATCGCCAGCGTGCCCGGCGAAGGCACGATCATCACCATTTCGATCGCGGCGGATGGTTCCGGCGCCGGCGCCGCGCAGGCGGCCAGAGACCGGACCGTCGAGTTTCCGCCGCGCCTGAAGACTGTCGCTGCACGGGAAGAGGGATTTTTCGATGGCCGCGCGCAAGCGAAAATCGCCTAACGGAAGGAGGGGCCGGCAAAAGCCGGGCCTGCTCCTCACAGGGGCTGCCGCCTTGGGCGGCGTGGGCATGACGGGCGCTTCGGCGCTCGGCGGCGTCATTGCGCGTAATCCGTCGCTGGCTGGCGGTACCGCGGCCTTTATCGTGATCTTCAGCTTCGTCGCCGCCAATGCGCTGTGGTACCAGCCGGGCACACATCCGCATCCTTTCTTCCGCACCCGCGATGCGCGGTTTCCCTTCTCGATTGGCCGTTCGGCTTCAAACGAACCTAACCCGGCCGACGTCACGACCTTCAAGATCGAGCGCCCGGGCGACGAAAGTGCTGCCGTCACCACCAGCGCGACGCCGCCTGCGGCTGCACCCGGCCAGCAGCCGAGCCAGCTCGTCATGGATATCCAGCAGGAGCTCATTCACCGGGGTCTCTATAACGGCACGGCCGATGGTGTCATCGGCCCGCGAACCAGCGCTGCGATCCTGTTCTTCGAGGAGACCGTCGGCATGCCGCAGGGCGGCGATGCGACGCCGGAAGTGCTCGCGGCGCTGAAGACCGGTTCCATCGGGCCTACGACCATTCCGGCCGAGAAGCCGCCCGAGGACGTGTCGTCGCAAGCCTCTGCCGAAGACCCGGTTGCTGCCGCAATCCGCAGCGCCGAGAAGCAGGTGAGGACGGCGCCTTCCACGCCGAAGCGCGTCCCGTCATCCGAGCTTACAAATGTCGATTTGGTGCTGGAGATCCAGAAGGGCCTCGCCAACATGGCCTACGCCAATGTCGGCGTCGACGGCGTCGCTGGCGAACAAACCCGCGCCGCCATCCGCCACTTCCAGAAGCACTACAACCTTCCGGAAAATGGCGAGCCCAATACGGCGGTGCTGAACAAGCTCAAGGAAATCGGCGCGATCTGAAGACGATTCTCAGATTGAAGTTGCAAATTAAGATTCGCAGGTGCTCAGATCTGCCTTTAACATTGGCAGGCCCCGTTTCGTCCAGATCGATCGACGGCAGCCCATCGCGTCATTTCTTGACCGAAGGCGAGGCGGATGGGTGTGACCGGATGCCGCAACCCGCTGCTCCCCTGCAGCTGCTCGCATGCCTTCGCCATACGGGAGTTCTGGCCGGATTCATTGAGGTTGCGGGCGCAAATACCCGCGTTGTCGGTCACTCAAAGCGTAACAGATTCCCGAGCTAGCCAGATCATAATGTCGCGGAACTCCTTGAATTAATTCCAGCGCGATCCTATCTGCGGAATTAATTAGCACGCTATAAATCATATGACAAAATGCTTGCCCCACCCGTCACCCTTCGGCTCATCCAGATTTTGCGCGCATAGCGGGCAGGGAATCACTGCCGAATATGCCGCATGCCCCTCGTTTCACAAAAAAATGATGCGCGCAGAGTCGCCCCTGGTGTTATCGAGTCGACCTGCGACCGGGGGGTCAGTCAGGAACTGAAAGGTGTGATTGAAAAGTCACTTATTCGCTTAGATGCCGATCGGAAGGTATCTGCGTGTCCCAGCATACGGTTGGTCAGAGGGTGTGCGGCCGGAATGAGCCGTGTTCTACATCTGCCAGTTTAGCCGAATGATGCGCGAAGCCTCCGGCGGCGACCCCGCAAACCGATATCCTTGGTCGCACGATGTATAAGTCAATTGCCTCTTTAACGAGTTCCGATAACCAACGTCTTTACAAGACGCTGTTTGACCACTTTTCCACCGTTTATCCTGCGGTCTCGAAATCGAGCATGGCAGAGTTTCATCTGGGTGGAGATCAGACCTTCCGGCTGCTTCGAGGTTCGCAGGACCTGACCTTCGAGGTTACCTATTCCGACATCTCGCGCTTTGCTTCCGTCACGCGGCTTTTGAATTCGAGAGCGCGGAAGTACACGAAGGGGGTAGCGCTTCACTGGAATACGTCCCGGGTCGCTCCGCCGCGCGGACTTCTCAACCTTCCCCGTCCTCTAGAGGAATCGCGGGCGCCTGAAGAGGTGCTGATGGCGATATTCCATCTGGATCTGAATGATCCGGTCGAGGTGGAGAGACGAATCACCACCTGTATTGCCGCTCTCTATCCTTCCGGCCCCCGCCTGCAGGCGGACCATCAGGAAAACGACGGTCAGAGAACCGTGGCGCAGCTGGCTGATTGGCTTTCGTTCCAGGGCGCCAAGCAGGTGCTCCTGATAGATGATCCGGACGAGGCGGCGACGATGTTGATCTCCATGATGTTTGGAGGGATGGCGTCGCGCGTGACCGCCGGTGAGGGGCTGCCCGACCGGGCACAACTGATCACCTACCTCAAAGGCTGCATTCAGCTTTTCGTGCGGGGCTGCCGCAGGCAAGAGCGCGCGCCCGACTCCCAGAATCCCTAACACTATTCCGAGATTTTTGAGTCGCCCTCCCTTGGGGCGGCACCGCTCCTCCCGATCGTGCGAAGGCGCAGGATCAGGATTGTTGTCTTCATGAATCAACCAAATCGAGCAGCCAGCGGATCGGTTCGTGGCAAAAATGCAACTCGGTTCGCTTGTATTAGATTTATGGTACGACAACGTTTATTAAATAATTGACCGACCCGTACCCGTCCTGTTCTAAGGATCGCGTTACCGAAGCAAATCGCTCGGCAACGCCTGGCGGACTGAAATTTCAGGGGACCGCATCCATCGCGCAAGTAAAGAGCCAAACCGTCAGGTTGGCCTTTGGAACGGAGACACAAATGACCATCAAGAGCCTCCTTCTCGGCTCCGCTGCTGCCCTGGCAGCAGTATCGGGCGCTCATGCCGCCGACGCTATCGTCGCTGCTGAGCCGGAACCGGTTGAGTATGTTCGCGTTTGCGACGCCTATGGCACCGGCTACTTCTACATCCCCGGCACGGAAACCTGCCTCAACATCGGCGGTTACGTCCGCTTCGACGTTGGCTTCGGCGCCGGCGATGCACTCGACAACAACGGCGCGGACGACTGGGATGCTCGCACGCGTGCGCACATCAACGTTATCGCAAAGAGCGATACGGAATACGGCACTCTGACGAGCGCGATCATTCTCGAATCCAACTTCCGCCCGAATGGTGTTAGCAGCGACGAGCCGACGGCTGGAGCATCTTCCACGTTCGGCGGTTCTCAGAACACCACGGCTATCGACGAAGCCTATATCGACCTCGCCGGCGTCCGTGTTGGTAAGTTTGCCAACTGGTGGGATGACGACTTCTCGGGCGAAACCGACATCATGTCGACCCTCAATGGTTCGACGAAGCAGAACTCCATCCGCTATCAGTACGACGCTGGCGACTTCTACGCCGGTATCGCCCTCGAAGAACTCGTGCAGACGAACAACGTAAATCTGGCTACCGGCAAGACGAATGACGGAATCGCCAATAACCTCGGTATCGACGCCTCGGTCGGCGGTAAGGTCGGCGGCTTCACCTACGCCGTCATCGGCGCTTACGACACGGACGCCGAAGAAGGCGCAGTGCTCGCAAAGATCGGTGTTGACGTTGGCCCGGGCACGCTCTCGGTCGCCGGCATCTACTCGACCGGCCTGGGCGACGAAGGCTTCAACGGCTACTACGACGCCGGCGAATGGTCTGTTGCTGCTCAGTATGCGCTCAAGGCAACCGACAAGTTCACGGTCACCCCGGCTGTTCAGTACATCGACAACATCGATGCCGACACCGACGGCGACTGGGACAGCGGCAACGAGATTCGCGCTGGCGTGACCCTCGACTACAAGATCGTCGAGAACCTCTCCACGAAGCTCACTGCTACCTACGTATCGGCCGATCACGACAACGCTTCGGACAACGATTGGGTTGAAGGCTTCTTCCGCCTGCAGCGCAACTTCTAATCGAAGAAATACGACTGATCAGATTTGACCTCCGATCAGTTTCGAGAGGAGAGCCCGGTATCCCAGCCGGGCTCTTTTCTTTCGTAGGGAGGCTCGGCAGAGGCTTCGGGGTCAGCGCTTCACGTGACAAAAATACAACGTAAACTTAAAAGAAATAATTTCTGGTACGAACACGTTTATTAAATAATTGACGAGTCGGAAGGCCCTCTGTTTCATGGGCCTCGTTGCCGAAGCGCCTGCTCGGCAACGCTTCGCGGACCGGGGGCCGCACCCATCGCGCAAGTAAAGAGCCAAACCGTCAGGTTGGCCTCTGAAACGGAGACACAAATGACTATCAAGAGCCTCCTTCTCGGCTCCGCTGCTGCCCTGGCAGCAGTATCGGGCGCTCATGCCGCCGACGCTATCGTCGCTGCTGAGCCGGAACCGGTTGAGTATGTTCGCGTTTGCGACGCCTACGGCACCGGCTACTTTTACATCCCCGGCACCGAAACCTGCCTCAGCATCGGCGGTTACCTCCGCTTCGACGTTGGCTTCGGCGCGGGCGATGCATTCAAGAACAACGGCGCGGACGACTGGGATGTCCGCACCCGTGCGCACGTCAACGTTATTGCAAAGAGCGATACCGAATACGGCACTCTGACGAGCGCGATCATTCTTGAATCCAACTACCGTCCGAACGGTTTCAGTAGCGATGCACTTACGGCTGGTGCGTCTTCCACGTTCGGCGGTTCTCAGAACACCACGGGCATCGACGAAGCCTACATCGACCTCGCCGGTTTCCGTGTTGGTAAGTTCGCCAATTGGTGGGATGACGACTTCTCCGGCGAAACCGACGTGATGACGACCGTCAACGGTTCGACGAAGCAGAACTCCATCCGTTATCAGTACGACAGCGGCGACTTCTACGCCGGTATCGCTCTCGAAGAACTGGTTCAGACGAATAATGTGAATGCGAAGGGCGATACGCTTGCCAACAACCTCGGTATCGACGGTTCGATCGGCGGTAAGGTCGGTGGCTTCACCTACGCGGTGATGGCCGGTTACGACACGGACGCCGAGGAAGGCGCGGTGCTCGCAAAGATCGGTGCTGACATTGGCCCGGGCACGCTCTCGGTCGCTGGCATCTACTCCAGCGGTTTGTCTGACGATGCCGACCACTTCAACGGCTATTACGACGTCGGCGAATGGTCGATTCTCGCTCAGTATGCGCTCAAGGCAACCGACAAGTTCACGGTCACCCCGGCTGTTCAGTACATCGACAACATCGATGCCGACACCAACGGCAACTGGGACAACGGCAACGAGTGGCGCGCTGGCGTGACCCTCGATTACAAGATCGTCGAGAACCTCTCGTCGAAGCTCACTGCTACCTACGTCTCCGACAACCACGATGGTGCGCCGGATCAGGACTGGGTTGAAGGCTTCTTCCGCCTGCAGCGCGACTTCTAATCAAAGAAATACTACTGATCAGATTGACCTCCGATCAGTTTCGAGAGGAGAGCCCGGTATCCCAGCCGGGCTCTTCTTTTTGTCGTTCAGACTTGTAATCCCTGTGGCTAGTCCACCCCGGAACGGTCGCGTTGGCCGCCCTATCGATCCTCCATTCCACAATCTCTCATGAGGGCCATGTCTGCGGCTTTGCGGACGAACCTGCCCATGTCGTCCGCAATGGAAAATTACTCGGCAATACCGGCACGTTTACTAAACAATTGACGGGCCGCGAGGTCTCCTGTCTTTTAAGGGCGTTGTGTTCGGGAACTCCTGGCGGACTGAACTTTCAGGGGACCGCATCCATCGCGCAAGTAAAGAGCCAAACCGTTAGGTTAGCCTCTGGAACGGAGACACAGATGACCATCAAGAGCCTCCTTCTCGGCTCCGCTGCTGCTCTGGCAGCAGGATCCGGCGCCCATGCTGCCGATGCTATCGTCGCTGCTGAGCCGGAACCGGTTGAGTATGTTCGCGTTTGCGACGCCTACGGCGCCGGCTACTTCTACATCCCCGGCAGCGAAACCTGCCTCAATATCGGCGGTTACCTCCGTTTTGAAGTAGGCTTCGGCGCGGGCGATGCCTACGACAACAACGGTTCGGACGACTGGGATGCTCACACGCGTGCGCACCTCAACGTCATCGCCAAGAGCGATACGGAATACGGCACGCTCACGAGCGCGATCATTCTTGAATCCAACTTCCGCCCGAACGGCGTTCCTACCTCCGCCAAGACGGCGACATGGTCGTCCTCGGTCGGCGGTGACCAGGACGGCAGCACTGTCATCGACGAAGCCTACCTCGACATCGCCGGCTTCCGTGTTGGTAAGTTCGCCAATTGGTGGGATGACGACTTCTCAGGCGAAACCGATCTGATGACGACGATCAACGGTTCGACGAAGCAGAACTCCATTCGTTATCAGTACGGCGATGACAACTTCTACGCCGGTATCGCTCTCGAAGAGCTGGTTCAAACCAACGGCGGCGCCAACAACCTCGGTATCGACGGTTCGATCGGCGGTAAGGTCGGGGGCTTCACCTACGCGGTGATGGCCGGTTACGACTCTGACGCCCAGGAAGGCGCAGTCCTTGCAAAGATGGGTGTTGACATTGGCCCGGGCACCCTCTCGGTCGCCGGCATCTACTCCAGCGGCTTGTCTGATGCTGTAGATTCTGACGGCGACCACTTCAACGGCTACTACGATGCCGGCGAATGGTCGGTTGTCGGCCAGTATGAGCTCAAGGCAACCGACAAGTTCTCGGTCGCCCCGGCTGTTCAGTACATCGACAACATCGATGCCGACGCCAACGGCAACTGGGACGGCGGTAGCGAGTGGCGCGCTGGCGTGACCCTCGATTACAAGATCGTCGAGAACCTCTCCACGAGGCTCACAGCAACCTACGTCTCCGACAAGCACGATGCTGCGCCGGATCAGGACTGGGTTGAGGGCTTCTTTCGCCTAGAGCGCGACTTCTAGGAAATACAGCCGATCGGATTGATCTCCGACCGGTTTCGCTAAGGGGAGCCCGGCGCTGGCCGGGCTCTTCGTCGTCGTTCAGACTTGCAATCCCTGCGCGAAGATTCGCAGGCTGGATCGCAGATAGCTTTTCGTCTTTCTTGCGCGTGCCTCCAGCTCGACCCCCGCACGGTCGATGCTCAGGCTTCCGAAGACGATGCCGATCAGCATCGTCGCTGCGGCGTCGGCATCGATCACGGTAATGCGGCCTTCCTGCCTGAGCCTCCTGAACCAGTCGGACAGCTTTTCACGGGCAACGGTGAAATCCTCTCTCAATTCCGGAACATAGTCGGCGGCCTCCCAGCCGACCTCAACCAAGAAGTAGTCGCTCATATCAGCGGCTTGGGCGCCGCTACCGTTATCGAGAAAAAAGGTTCGCTCGAGCATCTCCTCGATCGGAGACCGTTCATCCATCGCAGGGATGAAGAAAATGAACTCGCTTCGAGACTTCAGTATTTCGCGCAGCAAGTCGGCCTTTCCGTCGAAGAACTCGTAGAAAGTCCTTTTCGAAATGCCGCATTTGGCGGCGATCACGTCAACCGTCGTGTTGACGTATCCCGCTTCAATGAAAACATCACGCCCCCCGCTGATGATGTCATTTCTCCGCTGATCGGAGTCCACGCACTTGGGACGTCCGCGCGGCCTCTTCAATTCTGCGTTAGAGTTCACGATTTCTCCCCGCTTATAATTCATTCCCCTTGCGTTCACCGATACATGAACGCGCGCAGCTGGTACAGCACCATCAACTAAATCGTTTCAGATAGCCTCCGTTCTGCTCAGGGGACCCCCAATTGCCCGCCTGACCGGTCATTCATTGTTGCAAACTTTGAAGAGAATATGAAGTTCCTTGCAGGCACGTTCTAATTGTCTGCCACCGGCCAGCAAAATCTGACGCTGTTTGCAACTTATTAACCATATTACGTGAAGCTTCCCTAATGTACGCGGGGAGTGGCGACATAGGCAGCATTCCGGTGATCAAAGATTGTCCGCGCGATTTCCGTCCAGGGACGGTAGCGGAGCGGGCTGCGGCTGGCGGCAGAGGTATTGCGTTGCCGCTTGCTCCCGCCCGGTCTATACCGCGGCCATGAGATTGCGCACCGACATTTTCGTTTCGGCCCTGCTGCGGCGGGTCTTCGCCAGGGGCGATTTCGCAGCCGTCGAGAAGAAGGGCGCGGAGGCGGCGGGCGCAATCTTCATTCGCCAGCGCTTCCGCAACGGGTTGGAGACGCTATACGGCCCTGCGCCGCAAAGCTTCTTCGACGAGGAAGACAGCGGCATCCGTCTTTTCGAGATCAGGCTTGAGAAGGCTGAGGCCGAAAACGTGTGGGAACTGCTCGAGCGTGAACGCAAGTTCGACCCGGACCTCTGGATCGTCGAACTCGAAGCCGACGAGGTTGCGGAACTCCTTCCGCTTGCCGAGGAGCGGAAAAACCCCCTTTAGATCCTACGGCGGCTGACGATGCGGATGTCGTCTCCGGCCGGCATGCGGCGCGCCAGGCGCGGCGCTGCGGGAACCTCGTCTTCGGGTTTGTACGTATAGCTGTCGGCGCGGCGCCAGGCTTCGACCCGCTGATGGCATTCCTCGGGATCGAGCGCATCAAGAACCGCCCAGGCACGGGTGACATTGTGCTGCCGTTCGGCAAGCTGGGGGTATAGTCTCTCCAGCACGAACACCGCGTCGAGAAAACCCATTCCAAGGCTGGTCAGCGTCATTGCGAGCTGATGGCCGGAAATATCGAGCATGATGCGTTCGGCAAGCCAGCGGCTGGCCGCAAGCGCATCGGCAAGCGCCGTTGCGAAATGGCTGGCGTCGCGCGCCCGGGCAAAGCGGACAAGCAGAGCTTGCTGAACATCAGTGAGCGTGCGCAGGCCGAGACGGTCGCCGTCTCTGTGTCCGAGATGTCTCGCCAGCCCCTTGATTCGCCTCCGCATTGCTTCTTCGCTGGCAAGGCGCTCGGCGAATTCGGCGTCTTCTATGGAGGCAGTGACCGGCGGTGGTGAGAGTACCTCTGCCGGCTCTTCGACAATCGCGCCGGGCCGGACCTGACGCGGCTCTGCCTGGCGCAGCGCCACGAGCGCATCGATGACCTTCGGCGACAGGCTCTCGCGACTGACGATCGCTCTGGCGTGTGCCACACCCTGCGACCGCGCAATGATGATCAGCGTATCGTCGTCGATCGCCTGCGACGCCGTCAAAAACGGCGCGGCGATTGCGATCGGTTGACTTCCGATGAAGAGGGCGACTGCCGGAGGTATGGTCTTGCACTGGGAAAGCGCGGCAACCGCCTGGCGGCGTGTTTCGTCGGAAGAAGCCTGGAAGAGCGGCACGAACAGTTCGGCGAACTGACGCAGCTCGGATCGCGTGGGATGCACCAACCCCTCGAAGCTGCTGATGGTCGCCATCAATACCACATCCTTTTTCCGGATGCCCAAGGGGCCTTCTAGGTCTCGAAACCGGTCACGCACACGAACACCCTGGAAACGCCGAACTCGGACCACATGCGCTGGCGGCACGCACAATCAGCCCACGCGAAGATGAACAAAGTCTAGACCGGCAGGGTTAACGCTCGCTTAAGATTTTAATCAAATGCCCAGGAATGACGCACGTTAAGCGTGCGCGTTGGCCGGTTCGCAGAGCCATAAAAAACGCACCCTGCAGCCGCAAGGCGCGTCCGGACATGACTGAAGATGAAGTCTCAAAGACCCTTGTGGGCCCGCAGAGCCGTCAGCAGCTTCTCGTTATCGGTATAGCCGGCCTGGTAAAGATCGAGCGCGGCAGAGGCGGCAGACTGTGCCTCGGTGCTTTTAATGTCCACGCGTCGTTCCGTGCACCATGCATCCAATGCGCTTCTCAGAACATCGAGGTCTTCTGATGAGAATGATGAATTCACCAGCAAAGACATTTCTTGCCCTCCGTTATTACGGCAAGAGCATATATGGTCTCCCAAGCGGTCGTTGCCTTCATATGTACGACCGATGAGACGACCATACGCCCATATCGACGCACCGCAATCGATATTTTCGTGACGCGAACAGGCTGCAAGGACACTTTCATGTCATTGGGCCGCCTCGAATTTCTAACTCCCTGAAACCTATGTGGAAACATAATCTGCTTTTTTGTTTGTACGGTTTGAAACCAATCGGCCGGCAGCGACGTTTAGTTATCGGTCTGTCGCCCAGACGCCATGAAGTCGCATATTAGTAAACTGTTAACTATCATGTGTCTCAATTCGGATGGGAATGGCGCGATTGAGTGCTTCGGTCGTCAAGATTCCGCTTCACGGTATTTCGAACAGGAGCCGTGAGAAAGGCGCGAATGCCCTGGGCCCGAAAAGTTCGGGACCTCAGGACGCGCTGGCTCGCGCAGGCGGGCAGGGTGAAATCCGCTCACATTCATCCGTCTCGGGCAATACATGGAGACGAGAATGGCCATAGTAGTCGCATTGGCGGACCGGAGGCCGCAAGCCCCCCGCCCGAAAGACAGAGAGCCCGTCAAGGCTCAGATTCTGCTCTTCACCGGCGTGCGGTATGAGCGGCTCGTAGAGATGCCGAAGCGTAAACCGCAGCGCGCACCGGTTGTGGAAAACGAGTAGAGTCTAGTTGGCAGGTGCGTAGAGACTGCAGCCGGCGTCCTGTAGGAAGCTTCTGGCTGCCTCATCGAAACTTGCCTGCGGTGCAAGGGTTCGCAGCACCGCGTAGCCCCGCGGCTGCGTCATCTCGACAAGGATGGTTGGCTGAAGTTCTGCCGGAAGCGATTTCCGAAGCCCCGTCAGCTGAATCGGGGTTGCGACGAGAACATCCAGCATTCCCCCAACCGATGTCCGGTCGTTCATGCTGAAGACCTCGTTCGAGGCGCTGTCATAGACGGCGATCGACCAGAATGGCACATTCCCTTGACCGGTGAAGCGAACAGGACCGTCCTCCAGATCGAAGGAACAGACGGCGGTGCGCACGAACGGATCATTGTTTGCAAGCCCCGTTTCATCGCCCAGTGCCGAGAGGAGATAGAACGTGTTCGAATCGCCCTCGGCAAGCACCCGCGTCGCGGCATCCCTGCCGGTATAGTGAGGCAGGGCGAGGATGATGACGAGATGCAGCAGCGCAGCGCCGAAAAGGCCAGTCAGGACCGCGAAGATCATCCTAAGCATTGCCGCACCCGATCTTCTCAAGCTTCGGCATGGCGAGATCGATAACGCCGGAGCTGCCGGCGGTCGGGGTGTCGAAGAGTGTCAGGACGAGACGGAAGGTGCCGGCAGCAGGCAGCGCCAGCCAGTTTCCCGGTTTGGCATGCGACGAGATCTCGATCGTGAAGCTGCTGTCGGCGTTGCGCAGCACCGTCCAGGAATTCAACGCAGCCGGCAGGCCGGCGCGCACCGCCGCGGGATTGCCGCTATTATCGGAGGTGAACAACGTCCAAAGCCGCGCAGGCGGCGTCTGCCCGCTCATGCGATAAGTGCACACCGCATTCAGCCGCTCACCGTTGTCGTCCACGCTCGCCGTGAACGCCAGCCCTTCGGCTGTGCCGTAAAGCAGCTTGCCGGCGCGCGCGCGGTGGGACTTCGCGTAAGGATCGGCATCGGCCGTCTGCAGCTCGGGAAAAGCCTCCCACGCGCCGAGCTTGATCGCGCCGAAGCCTTGCGTGGCATCCAGCGCATAAAGCGAAACCATGATCCCGCCGCCGAAAGCGACAACCAGCGTGATCGCGATGAAGAGCGGGAATCGAAACACTGCAGGCCCTTGAAAACAAATCAGGCGAAAGGGTTAGCATTGATTCCGGCAGGGTGGAATGGTGCGGTCAATTTTCCCGTTGGTGTCGGCGTTCCGTCCCGGCTGTTACGGAAGGAGTCTTCCGCCGCGCCGACGCGCGGCTGCTGGATTCCCGTGACAAGCACAGGAATGAGGGCGAGAGCGGTGAAGCGCTTGCGTGATACGAGAAGCCGATTGCCGGGTGCCACAAGTCTCGATCTGTCCGTTTGAGCATGGCGCTCACCTCACACTCCCTCATTCCTGTGCTTGTCACAGGAATCCGGTTACGGCGCGTCTGCGCCGTGAATGATGCTTGAAATCAAGGAAAAGCCCGGACATCATTCAACCATGAAGGGTTACGTCTACATTCTTGCATCCAAACGCAATGGCACGCTCTATACCGGCGTCACCCGCGATCTTGCCGGGCGGCTTTATGAGCATCAGAATGAACTGACACCCGGCTTCACATCGAAGTACGGCGTGAAAACGCTTGTCTGGTTCGAAGAACACGACCTCCTTGTCTCGGCGATCACCCGCGAGAAAACCATCAAGAAATGGCCGCGGCAGTGGAAGCTCAATCTGATCGAGGCGACGAATCCTGACTGGCAGGATATCTCGCACTACCTGCACGGTTTATGAGTCTTCTCGCCGCGCCGACGCGCGGCGGCTGGATTCCTGTGACGAGCACAGGAATGAGGGAAGTAGCGATGCGTCTGCGCATCAGCTGGCGGTGTGCGGCCAGGAACGGTCCTACCTCGCGCTCGCCACCTTCTGCGCATCGAGCGGTAGGGCGTCCTTGAGCTTTTCGCCGAGGTCCTTGAGGATCCTTGTCGATTCGACCGAGAGCATGCGGGGGCGGATGAGTTGGGGGATGCCGTCTTCCGGCTTGGCGGCGACGGTCTTGGCGGCGTCCTTGGGCGAGGGCGCGGGATTTTGAACGCCGGGGATTGAGCGCAGCACGATGCCCTGATGGGCGTAGTCCATGGCGCGCTTGAAGGTCATGGCGGGGAGCGAGCCGCCGGTCATGTTGTTCGTCGACGTGTAATCGTCGTTACCGAACCAGACGGCACAGGTGTAGTTGCCGGTAAAGCCGACGAACCAGGCGTCGCGATAGGCCTGCGTCGTGCCGGTCTTGCCGCCGGTGAGAATGCCGTTGTCGAGTGCGGCCCTGCGCGCCGTGCCGACATAAGGAATGCGGGTCAGCATCTGGTTCATGTAGGTGTCGGCCTGTTCCGACAGCACGCGTTTCGCCGGAGGCTCGTCGCGATCGAAATCGTAGAGCACGTCGCCGTCGTAATCGAGAATCTGCGTAATGCCGTGGCGGCGCGACTGGTAACCGCCCGCCGGGAAGACGGCATAGGCGGTCGCCTGGTCGAGAACCGTGACTTCGGACGTGCCGATCGGGATCGTCACGTCGTCGCGCACCGGCGATTCCACCCCCATCGCCTTGGCCATGGCGCGGATCGGCTGGATGCCGAGCTTTTCCTTGGCGAGGCGGACGGGAACGGTGTTGATCGACTGGGCGATCGCCGTTTCCAGCGTCACGCGGCCCGCATAGCGGTTTTCATAATTGTGCGGACTCCAGTTGCCCCAGTAGATCGGCGCGTCGATGATCGTCGTCTTCGGGGTCATGCCGCTCTCCATGGCCACCGAATAAGTGTAGGCCTTGAAGGAAGAGCCCGGCTGGCGCAGCGCCTTGGTGGCGCGGTTGAACTGGCTCTCGCCGTAGTCCCTTCCGCCGACCATGGCCCGCACCGCGCCGCCGTTTTCAAGCATCACCATCGCACCCTGCTTGGCATGGTAGGACTCGCCGTATTCACGCAGTGAGGTCTCGATGGAATCTTCCGCCGCCTTCTGGATGCCCATGTCGATCGTGGTCCGCACGATCAGCGAATGCTGATGGAAGCGCGAGGCGAGCCGCTGGACCTCGTCAAAGGCCCAGTCGAGGAAGAAGTCGGGCGCTTCCTGCTCGTTGCGATCGACGACGGTCGCCGGGGTGCGGCGGGCGGCAATCACCTGGCCCTCGGTCATCATTCCGCTCTGGACGAGATTGGTCAGCACCTCGTTGGCGCGGGCGCGGGCCGCCGGCAGGTTGACGTGCGGCGCATATTTCGCCGGCGCCTTGAAGAGGCCGGCGAGCATGGCCGATTCGGCGAGATTGACGTCTGTGATGTTCTTGCCGAAATAGAACTGCGCTGCCGCAGCCGCACCGAAGGTGCCGCCACCCATATAGGCGCGGTCGAGATAGGTGGAGAGGATTTCCTTCTTCGAGAGATTGGCCTCGAGCCAGAGCGCCAGGAAGGCTTCGGTGATCTTGCGGTCGATCGAGCGTTCGTTGGACAGGAACAGATTCTTGGCAAGCTGCTGCGTCAGCGTCGAGCCGCCCTGCACGACTTCGCCCGCCTGCGCATTGGTGACGAACGCGCGGAAGAGGCCGATGACGTCGATGCCGAAATGGTCGAAGAAGCGCCGGTCCTCGGTGGCAAGCACGGCCTTGATGAGCGAATCCGGCACCTCGTCGATCGGCACCGAGTTCTGATGGATGACCCCGCGATGGCCGATGACGTTGCCGTAGCGGTCAGTGAAGGTGACGGCGAAATCGCCGCGATTGCGCCAATCTTCCTTGGTAGCTTCGAATGCGGGTTGGGCGAGAGCAAGCATCAGCACGAAACCGGCCGTGCCGAGCGTCAAAGCTTCGCCGCCGAGTTCGAAGACGATGCGCTTCCACCCGCGCACGCGGAAACGGCGGAAGAAGATGGTGATGTCTTCCCAGATTTCAGCGGAGCGGAAACCGGCATTCCAAAGCGTGGAATCGATCCACGAGTCGATCTTCAGCAGGATGTGCCGACTCTTGCGCGGGCGTTTTTCTGGATTGTCCGGATCCTGCACGTTCTAGATTCCCGCCTGATCGCCCTTGACGGCTGGCGAGCCAGGCGTCAGAGCACAGCCAATCTTCGGCACTGCGCTCTTCACTAAAGGAGCATGCTGAATAATTGGTTGATCTGGCGGTCGATAACAAGAGAGTTGAAGGCGTCTCACGCTGATTTGCGGAGCGCTGTTGCAGAAAAACAGATGATGGACGAAGTACCCTTCTGGAGGCGCAAGACGCTGGACCAAATGAGCCGCGAGGAATGGGAGAGCCTGTGCGACGGCTGCGGACTCTGTTGCCTGAACAAGCTGGAGGAGTGGGAGACCGGAGATGTTTATTTCACCTCCGTCGCCTGCAAGCTTCTCGATGGCGAGAGCTGCCGTTGTTCGAACTACGAGAAGCGCTGGGATTTCGTGCCGGACTGCGTGCAGCTGACAAGGGAGAACGTGCCGGAGATCGCCTGGCTGCCGCCGACCTGCGGCTACCGGCTGGTGAACGAGGGACGCGACCTCTACTGGTGGCATCCGCTCGTCTCCGGCGATCCGGAAACCGTGCATCAGGCGGGGATTTCCGCCCGCGGGCGAACGATCAGCGAGACCGAGATCGACCCTGACGACCTGGAGGATTACGTCGTCGACTGGCCGCTGACGGTGGGCGACGATGCGGAGGAAAGGGCCGAGTAAATAGTATAGACAATTTCTAGTAGCGGTTTTATTGTCGGCCGATGCTCGCATCCGGGGAGAATCTGACATGAAAATCAGACTGCTTGCAACCGCCGCCGTTCTCGGTCTGACGGGCTGCCAGCCACCTGCGCCGGAAGCCGTGGCATCGTCACAACAGCCGCCGTCGACTGCAGTTCGCCAGCATTTCTTGAAGGTGGCGCGCAATGCCGGCGTTGGACCGGAAGATGTCGGCATCGCCCATATTTCCAGCGTCGTTCTGCTGGATGCAAAATCGAAGACTTATGCCTTTTGCGTGCGCGCCACAAAGAACAGCGACTTTCGGGGCGGCGACTACATCGGTGTATCGATGCGCAACGGCACGATCCTCGGGTCGACCGTCAACGATTATCGCTGCCATGACAAGCGTTTGCGCTACTATCGTTACCCCGAGTTGGAAGGGGCAAGATAAGGCTCTACCATCAGGACCGGGTGCCGTAAGGGATCTGGAACAGATGCTTGATGCGCGTTGCCAGCGTGGTCGGATGGCTGCCTTCCCCCGGCATGCCGGCGCTGAAAAGATGCTTTTCGGATTCCATGCGACGCGAAAGCAGCAGGCCCAGCTCTTCGGCAAGCGCCGGTCGTGCCTGCATGATGCAGGCGAGATGCTCCTTGGAAATCTCGTAGACCACAACGGCTGTCAGCGCGCGGATATTGCCGGGCTCCAGCGCGCCCATCAGCACGCCGCGTTCGCCGAACAGGTCGCCCGGCGCAAGCCGCGTCAGCTCGACGGTATCGCCGGCTTCCTTCCGCTCCACCACGGCAACGCCGCGCCTGACGATCATCAGCGAGGTCAGCGAGGTGTCCTGCGTGGCGATGAGCGTGTCCTTCCGGAAGGTCAGGCGCTTCATGTCTGCGGCGAGCGTCTCCTTCTCGTCTTCCGTCAGCGAGGCAAAGAGCAGTATGGCGTTGAGCAGCCGCCGGGCCGAGTCCGGATGCTTCCCGGCCGCCTCCGGCGAATCGGGACCTGGGGAAACCGGCGACCCGGCAGACGGCGCAAGCTGCAGGCCGGCCGCCTTGGCGTGACGATAGACGAGATCGTAGACTTCGTTCCTGGCCGCATTTGCCTCGCCGAGACCGCTGACGCGGAAGGACAATTCGAATTCGATCGCATTGCTGTCCAGCCCCACGACACTGACGGTCGGGGCAGGGGTTTTCAGGATGGCATTGCTGCTCAGAAGCACCGTGCGCATCGTCTCCTCGATCGCCGCCGGCGGGCTCGATGGGAGCACGCGGATCTTCAGGGATACGCCGTGCGCCTCCTCAGGGCTGGTGAGGTTCGTGAGCCGGGCCTTGGCGAGCGCGCTGTTGGGAACAATGACGAGGTCGTTCGTGCCGTTCAGCAGATGGGTGGAGCGCCAGTTCGTCTCGACCACGCGGCCCTGCACGCCATCATCGAGAACGATCCAGTCCCCCACGCTGTAGTGCCGCCCGAGATTGAGCGCGATGCCGGAAAAGACGTCGTTCAGCGTGCTCTGCAGCGCAAGACCGAGCACGATGGCGAAGACGCCCGATGTGGCGATGAGCGTGCCGATCGGCACTCTGAACACATAGGCGACTATCGAAAGGCCTGCGCCGAGATAGATGATGCCGACGACGAGATCCTGAAGCAGCCGCCCCTCGTGCGGCTTTCGCTCGAAGATGAGGAAGAGCCGCACAGAACTCGTCAGCACCATCGCCCCGCCGATCCACCAGACGGCCTTGGCAATCCCGACGAAAATCCGTCGGAAGAGATCGTCGGCATTACCCGTGTCGGCCGTATAGGGCGCGATACCGTGTGAAACGAGCAGGATCGTCAGCAGCGCGAAGAAGATCACACTGGCAATCAGCCGGAAAGTCGGATTTCGCCCGAAGATCAACCGCGCGACGGCGCTGAGCAGAACGAGAGCGATGAACTGGACCAGCGGATCTGCCAGCATATGCGGTGACATGCATTTCATCCTGAGTGAGGGGTGCTCCGCCCGTATATCACGGATGAATAAACGATGTCGTTGGCACAGGGGTCAGGTTGGTGCGAATTTGGCGGGGATGCCGAGCGCCTTCAGCATCAGCCGCAGTTCCGCTTCCACATAACCGGCCACCGCGCCTTCCGAGGAGAAGCCCCACCAGAGCAGGCAACCCTGCCATTGCGAAAGCATCAGCCGGGCGACCGTCTGCGGTTCTTTCTGTCCGGCAAGGCGTTCGGCCAGTGCTGCCGTCAGCGCTGCACCCCAGGCAGCACCCCGGGCGCGCAGCACGGGATCGCGAAAATCCTCGCGCAGCAGAAGCAGCCCTTCGGCATAGGCCGAGGGGTTGTCGCCGTAGTCCCGGGACAGGCCGGTGAGAAGCGCGATCGCGCCCTCCGGGGTCTTCGGCACGCTTTCGGCAAGCCGCGCCGTCTCGGCATCCAGCCGGTCCCAGGCGTAGAGCAGGGCGGCGCGCAGCATGCCGGCCTTGGTGGCGAAGCGCTGCACCAGCGTGGAGCCGGAAAGCCCGCTTGTCTTCGAAACGGCCGCGAAGGTCGCGGCATCCGGCCCTTCGACCCGGACAAGCGCGAGAACCATGGCAAGCAACTGCTCGTCGGAAAGCGTTCGGGGACGCGGCATGAAAACTTCCTCTTGCGTTCGTCATATTTATGAACGAACGTTCGTTTATATTCAAGCAAGCCGGTGAGGCCGGCCGATTTTTTCTAGCGTGGAGGAGAAGAAAGTGACAGCAGACCTGAAAGGAAAGGTGGCACTCGTTGCGGGCGGCACCCGCGGCGCCGGACGCGGGATTGCGGTGGAGCTCGGCGCGGCAGGTGCTGTCGTCTACGTGACCGGGCGCACGACGAAAGACCGGCAATCGGAATATGCGAGACCCGAGACCATCGAGGAAACCGCCGAAATGGTCACGGCCGCCGGCGGCAGGGGCATTGCGGTGCGCGTCGATCACCTTGAGGCGGCCGAGGTCGAGGCACTGGTGGTTAAGATCCGCCGCGAGGAGGGACGGCTCGACATTCTCGTCAACGACATCTGGGGCGGCGAGCACCTGACGGAATGGAACAAGCCGGTCTGGGAGCACTCGCTGGACAAGGGGCTGCGCATGCTGCGGCTGGCGATCGACACGCATCTGATCACCGCCCATTTCGCGCTGCCGCTGATGATCGAGGGGCCGGGCGGGTTGCTGGTGGAGCTGACCGACGGGACGAGCGAATACAACGCCACGCATTACCGGCTGAACCCCTACTACGACCTGGTGAAGACCGGCGTGACGCGCATGGCCTGGGCGCGTGCCAAGGACCTCGCGCCGCATGGCGCGACGGCGGTTTCGCTGACGCCCGGCTGGATGCGCTCGGAAATGATGCTGGATGCCTATCAGGTGCGCGAGGAGAACTGGCGCGACGCGACCAAGGTGCAGCCGCATTTCATCATCTCCGAAACCCCGCGCTTCACCGGCCGCGCCGTCGCAGCCCTTGCCGCCGATCCGGATCGCGCCCGGTTCAACGGGCAGTCGCTGTCGAGCGGCGGGCTGGCGAAGGTCTATGGCTTCGACGACGTGGACGGTTCGCGGCCGGATTGCTGGCGCTATATGGACGAGGTGATGGAGGCCCGTAAGGAGGCGGATGCCGCGGGCTATCGGTGAGGCGGTCTCAGGAGCTCACGCGTCCATTTGCCTCAATGGTGCGGCAATCCGAGCGCGAAGGCGACCGGCTCGTCTTAGATCACGGCACGCCTCCGGGGACGGTCGTGGGCCGCCCCGGAGCAAAGCAGTTACTGCGGCATGACGATCGTCAGGACCGGGAATTGCGGCTTTTCGTTAGGACCGAGCGGGCCTGGCACCTTGTTCTTGACCGGCGGCAGGCTCTTCAGATAGGCGGCGATCGCCTGTGCATCGCTGTCGGTGAGATGAGAAAGGCCGCGCCACGGCATGACATCGGCGAGCATCCGCCCGTCGGGCTTTACGCCGGTGCGGATCGCGGTCACGATTTCCTCGCTCGTCCACTTGCCGAGCCCGGTCTCCTTGTCCGGCGTGAGGTTCGGCCCGACGAAGGTGCCGCCTGGCGTCTGGAAGCCGACATCCGAGCCGCCGAGCGTGCGGGCGGTATCGGGCTTGCCGAAGAAATAGCCGGGTGTATGACAATCATTGCAACCGCCGATCGTGGCGAGGTACTTGCCGCGCTCCACGGTACTCTCTGCGGCCGAAGCCGGCGCCGGAAGGAGAATGGGACAGAGAAGGCTGACAAGAATTGCGAATTTCCGCATCGGATGCATGAAAATGATCTCCCCGTTTTGAGAGGCGCGAAAGTATCAGCGAGGAATGCGGGCGGCAACTACAGCAAAGGAGTTAGCAATTCGGACCACTCCGAAAGCGAAGCGAGTATTTTTGCTTCGAGTCATCCTCTTGCTTGCATTAGGATTTACATGGCGGACAGCTGATGGGGGAGAAAATAGCGGTGACAGCCCTAGCGTAGGGGATCCTGGTGGAACGGCGAAAGGGCATGGTTCCAGCCGCGCGACGCGAAGGCTTTGCGATCCACTCAAACACCATTGAAGGCGTCTTCTGTGTCTTCAAGCGTGGCATGATCGGCGTCTATCAGCACTGCGGCGAAGCCCATCTTCACCGCTACCTTGCCGAGTTCGATTTCAGGTATAACCGCCGCGCTGCCCTGAAAATCTCAGATGCAGAACGCGCCGAAGACTTGCTTCGTCAGGCTCGTGACAAGCGCCTTACCTATCGGCGGTCTGACGAAAGCGCTCACGCCTAAGCAAAAGGCGCGCAAATTCCTGTGGAAACGAAAAAAGAACAAATAGCGCTTGTGGAAAGCGCGCTCCCTAACTTTGATTCCGCGTCAAAGTTGCGATTACATGAATAGCGGTGACACCTGATTCTCCCAAAAAAGCTGTCACCGCTATTGAAACCAAGTCACGGAGCGACTTAGTCATGTATCTCGATCGCCAACCTACTTTTCTAGGCGAGCCCGTCAAGTGCTCCGTGTGCGCAAATCACAGGAGCCAGTATTGGCAAACTTTCTTATCACCTACGATCTGAACGGACCTGCTCCGTCTCACAAGCAAATGGACGATCATTTGCTGGCGCTGGGGCCAGCGTTCTTGCGTGGCCGCATTCTGGAAACCGTATGGTTTCTTGCGGGACCGACCAACTCCCCGCAACTGAGGGACTACATACGGCGTATCCTGAGTCAGAATGATCTTCTGATTGTGACCGAGATGGCAGATGCGGCATGGACACGCCTCCTTGTTGACGGCAATGCCTTTAAGGCATCGTTCGAAGCAAACGAACGCTCCAAGGCTGCTTAGTCATCGGAGCCTTTGTGAGGCTTACCCTTCCCAGGCTTCGGCTTGGGAGGGGTTTTGTGATCGGGCGGCGACTTGAGCATTCACTTCAAAATGTCGTCGCCTTTCTTTTCGTCAATTTTCTTTTCGGTTTCTGACATGGCCTACGATGAGTTCGAGATTGACAGGATTAAGCACGCCTTAGGGGATATGTGTACCGCGTGGGCGCATTTAGAGGAGGCCTGCTTCTCTATCCTCTTCTTTATCATGGGCACCGAAGACACCGCCTATCAACTTATTCGCAACGAGCTGGATTTCAGGAGAGCAATTCAAGTCTGTAAAGGCCATGCTGTCGCAAATCACTGGCACGATCACTGCGATCATATCCCCGTACTCGTGGACATGATCGACGGAGACATCAGAGTAAACCGCAACAGATATGTGCATGACCCGATCTACTACTATGGATCTGAATCATTCGAACGACACACATACAAAACTCGCTTCAAGAAGGTGCCGTTCAATAAACTTGAGATCCTTCTTGGCGACTACGCCCCTATATCTTCCGACGAGATTTACGCCCTTTCCAGAGCAATACGAGCGCTGGAAAATTACGCTGGGTCCATCATTCAGTTCTACGACTGGCTAGAAGGGGAAGAGGACTACCTTTGGGGTAAATCAATGGCGTCCGCGCAGTTGTCGGCGTACTTCGCCATATCCGAATACACCCAACTCACTAAATCGCGTGGATCCGCTGGGTAGTCCTCCGGGGACACCCAGCGCCCAAGCTCTCGACCCCAAGAATAAGGCAACTGAATGCTTCGAGGAGCGGAGGGCGATGTGCATCGCCCTCCGTCAGTCATTTCCGCAGGGTAGCGCGATCAGCTTTGCTGGTAGGCGTTGGTGACATTGGCGGCCTGACCGCCAAGGCTCTGCATGTTGCCATCGGCAAAGGCGAGCGTCAGCGTGCTGGCCGCCGAGGTGTCCAGCGTGATGCTGTCCGTATCGCTGCCGGCAAAGGAGATCGTTGTGGTGTTTCCAGAGACTTCGATCCGCAGGTCGTCGGCCGATATTCCCTCGCCGAAAGCCAGCGTGGAATTGCTGCCGCCATGGACGATATCCTTGCCGTCACCGGCATCGTAGCGGATGAGGCCCCCGGAGCCGATCGTCAATTGGTCGTCGCCCGTGCCGCCCGCAATCACGCCGCCGCTACCAAACACGGTGACGATATCGTTGCCCGCGCCGCCGAGGGCCTGACCGGAGCCGGTGAAAATGCGGTCGTCGCCATCGCCGCCGTCGATCACATTGTTCCCGCCGCCGTTGATCCTGTCGTTGCCGGCGCCGCCCGCGACCATGTTGCCGGCATTGACCGAGACGATATCGTCACCATCGCCGGCGTCGATGGTGTTCTCGGCATTCCCAAAGATTTTATCATTGCCGGCCCCGGTGGTGATCGTGTTGGCGGCGTTGACCGTCAGCTGGTCGTCGCCGCCGCCGGTGTGGATCGTGTTCGAGGCATTCGCGAAGAGCTTGTCGTCGCCGCTCCCGGTGACGATCGTGTTGCTGGCGTTGACCAATAGCAGGTCATCGCCACCGCCGGTGTGGATCACGTTCGAGGCGTTCGCCTGGACGTAATCGTTTCCCTTGCCGGTGAAGACGGTGTTGCCGGCATTAACGTGAACGCTGTCGTCGCCAGCGCCGGTCTTGATGATGTTTCCGCTGTTCGCATCGACATGGTCATTGCCCTTGCCGGTCTTGATGGCGGTGCCGGTATTCGCCCAGATATTGTCGTCGTCCTTGCTTCCGTTGACGAGAACGCCGGTCAGGATGCCGAGCAGGGAGTCCTGGGCTTTCTTCGCGGACGGATCCGCCCCGATGATGGAATCCAGAATGACGCCGGTGGCAGAGGCAGGAGGCTGTGATGTCTGTGCCCGGGCGGCGTTGAGAATGACCATGGCCGACGAGGCATGAAGAGATGAAATGGATGTCATGAAGCTTTCCTCTCATCGACCGGAAACCAACATCGGCGCCGGCCTATTGAAAACAGGGCCTCGTGGCATCATGCCCAAAGCGTTATATAGGGATGAGACGATGCGACTATCGATTGCATTTCGTTAACAACGGCATAAAAACAGTTGCTATTCCTTATATCGGATCACTTTGGGTTGCATCTCGCAGAAATAGGAAAATAATCCTTGACAGCGTGACGGCCGTCTGATAGGGTTCAGGCATAGTCGGAAAGTTGCGGCTGCAGAGTGGTGCGGCCGTGGTTTCGAGATCGGGCCGGGCGTTGACCCGGTTTTTTGTTTCTGCTGCATAGCTTAGCGCTACGCGATGGGGATTTCATGATGAGCGTCGAAGGGTTTGCGCCGGAGCTTTGCGGCTTCTGGCCGGAGAGGCGTGTCTATGGCGGCGAGGTGATTGCCGACTGGAGCGAGCAGGAGACGCGGGCTGCGGTACAGGAATATTTTCTTGAGACCAAGTCCGGCGAGGCTTCTGCCGGCGAGGAGCTGCGGGTGATGCTGAACCAGATGACGGCGGAGATGCGGGAGCAGTTTTCCGCTTTCGTCGAACTTCGAAAGGCGGCGGAGACGGCGGCTGCCCAGGGTGGCGACGAGGCGGCGGGGAAGCTTGCGCGGGCCGACCTGAAGGCGGCGGTCGACGCCATGGGGCTGATCGTCCGCACGCTGGAAAAGATCGACCAGCTGCAGCGGCAGCTGGCACGTGACCGGGAACTCGAGGCGGAGAGCCGCGAAGAGGCACAAGGTTATGCCCAGGCGAAGGCGCAGCTGCTGCAGATCATCGAGGAGCGCGCCGAGGAGAAGGCCGCGCTGATCGTCGAGGAGAGACTGCGCGCGCTGGAGACTGCAGGATATGACGGCATTTCGGCAAACAGCGGCGACGGGTTCGAAGCGGCAGGTTCGCCGGGGCGGGGAAGTGGAGCTTCTGCGGGCGATGGCCCGGGCGCAGGCGGTGACGAACGCGCTGGAGCAAGGGATGGGCCGTATCACGGCGGAGCGTGAAGCGGCTCTCCGCAAGGTCAGCGTTGATGTCGCGGGCAATGCGGGAATGGGCGATGCGGTGATCAGCGAAGCGGGTTTGGGCGAGGTTGATCCGCCGCCGCTAGAGGATGGCGCGAGGGTTTGGCCGATGGCGCTTGATGCGACGTTCTCTGCGCTGCAAAAGTTCGAGCATCTCAGCACCCGGCTGCTTTCGGATTTTCCGCAGGCGCCGAAGGAATGGAGCTTTCAGGGGCGGTTGGAACAGATGCCGCCGGAGGGCGACTGGCGGACTTGGCTGCTGCTTGGCGGGCGTGGCTCCGGCAAGACGCGGGCAGGCGCGGAATGGGTGCATGCGGTTGCTAGTGCTGGACGCCGTTCGGATCTGCGGATCGCGCTGATTGCCGAGACGCTGGGCGACGCGCGTGAGGTGATGATCGACGGCATTTCCGGCATCTGCCGGATCGCCCGGAAGAACCAGCCGGAATTCGAGATTTCCAGGCGTAGACTGGTCTGGCCGAACGGCGCGGTGGCGCAGGTCTTTTCCTCCGAAGATCCGGAAAGCCTGCGCGGACCGCAATTTCACATGGCCTGGTGCGACGAGCTGGCGAAGTGGAAGCATGGGCAGGAGACCTTCGACATGCTGCAATTCGGCCTAAGGCTGGGAGAGGCGCCGCGGCAGCTGGTGACGACGACGCCGCGGCCGGTGCCGCTTTTGAAGGCGCTGATTGCGGATCCCGGGACGCGGCTCAAGCGCATCAGCACCATAGCGAATGCACGCAACCTGGCGCCGGGCTTCATCGATGCGCTATCGCGGCGATACGGCGGCACGCGGCTGGGACGGCAGGAGCTGGATGGCGAACTGATCGAGGATCGCGAGGACGGGCTCTGGAAGCGCGACGCGATCGAGGCGCTGACGATCCGGTTTACGGGAACGTTGCGGCGCATCGTCGTTGCGGTCGACCCGCCGGCCTCGGCAGGGGCCGGGTCCTGTTGCGGCATCGTCGTTGCGGGACTGGAGGCTTCCGGACGGGCGGTGGTGCTTGCCGATTGTTCGGTGGAGGGCGCAAGCCCGGCCGGCTGGGCGGGTGCGGTGGCGAAAGCCTATCATCGCTTCGGCGCCGACCGTATCGTCGCCGAAGTGAACCAGGGCGGGGACATGGTATCTGCGATGCTGCGGAGCATCGATGCGACGCTGCCGGTTTTGGCAGTCAGGGCGACGCGCGGCAAATTTTTACGGGCGGAGCCGGTGGCGGCACTTTACGAGCAGGGCCGCGTGGCGCATGCCGCGCGGTTCACCGCGCTCGAAGACCAGATGTGTGATTTCGGCCATGATGGGCTCTCGAATGGCCGCTCGCCGGACAGGCTGGACGCGCTTGTCTGGGCGCTGACGGCGCTGATGCTGGATGGCGGCGGCGAACCGCGGGTGCGAGGCATTTGACGTGTTCGCCGTCTCGCCTTTTTTATTTAGGGAGTTATCGCTGATTGGATGGCTGCGGTGCCGGGCGCGGTGTTTCGCGCGGCGTGCGGATCTGGCGCCACTCGTTTTCCATCTGGTCGACGAGGTGCTGCGGAATCGTGGTAGGCTGGCTGTTGGCGGGCGTTTGCATTCGGTCTCCTGTCCTTCAACGAGCTTCGACGATCAAGGAATGACATAGGGTAAATGCGCTGTAAATCAGGGGCTTAAATGCTTTAAACGATTAAAATAATTTTAATCGATTAAGAGCAGGACAGATTCATGACTATCCACATAGACCGGAAATTCTTCTTCGATTCCGTCCGCGACAGTCTGTTCAAGGGCACGCTTTCCGAAGGGCAGGTCGAGGGCATGACCGCGATCCTCGACTACTTCGAGACGCACATGCCGGACGGCGACTTGCGCTGGCTGGCCTATATCCTGGCGACGGCTTTTCACGAGACGGCCTATACGATGCAGCCGGTGCGCGAGACGCTGGCCGACAGCGACGCCAAGGCGATCGAGATTTTGGATCGCGCCTATGCGGCGGGCAAGCTTCCCTGGGTGAAGACGGTCTATTGGCGCCCGGACGAGGATGGCAAAAGCTGGCTGGGTCGCGGGCTGGTGCAGCTTACCCACAAGCGGAACTACGAGGCGATGAGCCCGATGACCGGCATCGATCTCGTGGCCGAGCCGGATCGGGCGATGGAGATGGCAACGGCCGTGAAGATCCTGATCGAAGGCATGGTGGCCGGGAGTTTCACCGGACACAAGCTCGTCGATCACCTGAACGCCGACAAGGAGGACTGGGTGAATGCCCGGCGCATCGTCAACGGCACGGACCGGGCGGAAAAGCTCGCCGAATACGGCAAGACGTTCTACGCGGCATTGCGCCCCGAGGCGGCGCCAGGAGCCTGGCAGCGGTTGAAGGGGTGGCTCGCGCGTGCTATCGCGCGGCTCGGTTGACAATGAGATGGAGAGTACCCGGTGATCCGCCATATCGTTTTCTTCACAGCCAAGGCGGAAAATCTGGAGAAGGTGCGGGCCGGTCTCTCGGTGCTGACGGCGATACCGCATGCGCGGCTTCTGGAAATCGGCACCAATGTGAAGACCGACCAGCTGGGAACCGACGTCGATCTGGTGGTTTACGGGGAATTCGACGATGAAGCGGCGCTTGCCGCCTACAAGGCGCACCCCGACTACCAGCGCTCGATCGACATGGTGCGGCCGCTCAGGGAAATCCGGATTGCGGCGGACTATGACAGTGACGCGGCGGTGAAGCGGCCGATGCCGTGAGGAGCCGGATCGCGGGAAACGTCAACGCGATCCGATCTCGACAGCGTTTTGCTCGATCCTGCTGCTCTACTGGTTGATCTCCGGCTCGACGAGCCTTGCCAGGTTTCGCAGCGACTCCTGCCAACCGAGATAGCAGGCCTCAGCCGGAATGAGGTCTGGCACACCTGCCTGCGTGATATCCACCTCGGTCCCGACCGAGACTTTCGTCAACGTAACGGTTACCTCCATTTCACCGGGGAGATTGGGATCGTCGAATTTGTCCGTGTAGCGGACGCGTTCGCCCGGAACGAGCTCAGTGTATTCGCCGCCAAACGCATGGCCTTTGCCTGTCGTAAAGTTCCGAAAAGACATTCTGAACTTGCCGCCGACCGTTGCTTCGAGGTGGTGCACAGTGCAGGCAAAGCCGTTGGGGGGAAGCCACTTGGCAAGCGCGTCCGCCTCGATGAACGCGCGATAGACCTTCTCTGG
>NZ_JBNDHT010000046.1:0-43944 GCF_056755115.1 Rhizobium sp. SVR5-2C
GGTCGAATAAAGTTCCACAAAGTCCAAAGCACCTAAGCCTCAAACCATCAATCAGCAATCCAGCCAATCCGGAAACCTAGAGCGAGAAACTTCGTCGCCAGCAGCGCCGCCGCCCTCGTTCAGTGACGCGGCTTATAAGTCCTTCCCTCAGACATAGTCAACAGTGCTTTTTGGAAAAAAGTGAACTTTCTTACAACGCATTGATTTTGAATGATAATCCTGCTTGGATAACTGGAGGTCCTATCATACGGTCCGATTCCCCGCACCCGCAAGCAATGTGCTGCTGCAAAACGGCTTAAAATCGTCTCCGCCACTATTCCGCCCTCACAAGATCACAATCGGATGGTCTCAAGGGCGCGCGGTTTATGCGCGCACGATTCAGGCAGGGATAGGCGCATAGATTGCGCGCGTGGCGCGATTTGACTTCCATGCCCGGAGTATGCACATCTTTCGGCCCAGCCGAGACGGCGCCGATGAACCATGAAAGGACGCGGACAAAACTGCCATGATGACGGAGAGGATGATGATACGCTCGTTGGGCAACGAGCCGCCGCTTCTCGCCGATGGCAGACGGGCGCCAGACAGGCGCGAGGTCTCGCTGCGCTGGCTTTCGGGTACGTTCCTCACCGGCATCACCTCCAGCGTTCTGATGGGTGTGGCCCTCTTTGCCGCCCTCGACGGACGCCAGCAGCTTGCAATCCCGGCTGAAGCCTATGCCAGCGCCAATACGGACGCGCTTGCAGATACCGGTGTTACGCGCGGGGACAGGCTGATTGCGCCGGCAATCGCCGCCAAGCCCTCTGACCGGGCAATCATGGAAGTCTCGACCGTGGTTCACGACGGCGACAAGGAAGTCGTCCGCCGCCAGCCGTTCTCGCATGTGAAGATGCGGCTTGCCGCAAATCATGTCACGACCGAGGACTATCCGGATTTCGATGCCCTTGCGATCTTTTCCGCCGACGAGGGACAGCCTGCCCCGGCAGCGCGCACCGGCGCGATCTACGGTTCCGATGTCGAGTCCGAAGTCAGCCTCAAGACCGTTGCCTTCCCGACCGGGAAAAGCGAGTTTCAAACGCTGCCCGGCATGACCCTGGACGAAATCGAGGAGAATGTCCGCTCGAACGGTTCGGCGCTGACCGATGGCACCACGCAGGTCTCCGCGCTTTACTATGTCGATCCTCAACGCTTCTCGAACGAGGACAACGATATCGATCTGACCTCCGGCCTTTCGGCGCGTGTTCTCGAGCAGAACATGACGGTCTCCGCGCCGGAATCGATCACGCCGGAGACCGAGGAATTCGCAGACGACATCATTCCGGCCCGTCAGGACGTTACGATTGCCAAGGCGCTGATCGATTCAGGCTATCCTGAACCGCAGGCAAAGATGCTGGCGGCCAACCTGTCCGCGCTGTTCGGCAGCGAAGAACTCTCCAAGGGCGATGTCCTGCGCATCGGCATCATCCAAAAGGGCGAACAGGCCAGGCTTATCCGCGCCAGTGTCTATCGCGGCACCCGTCATCTTGTCACGATCGCCCTCGACGACAAGAACCGCTTCGTCCAGGCAAGCGAGCCGCCCACGCTTGACGCGGTCGCGACCGCTTTCGACGACAATTCCCAATCGGTACCGGCTGGCCAGAACCTGCCGAGCGTCTACGACGGCATCTACCGGGCTTCTCTCTCCTATGGCATGACCAAGGAGATGACGGCGCTGATCATCAAGCTACTTGCGGCAAACGTCGACTTCCAGGCGCAGCTGAGGCCGACGGATTTCCTGGAGGCCTTTTTTTCGGTCGCCGATTCCAGCGGCCGCGCGACGGCGGATTCCGAGCTGCTCTACGTCAATGCCCGCTTCGGCGACACGGTGACGCGCTTCTACCGCTTTCAGGATCCGGACGGGAACGTCGACTATTTCGATCAGGACGGCAAGAGCATCCGCCAGTTTCTGCTTCGCAATCCGGTTCCGAACGGCATCTTCAAATCCGGCTTCGGCATGCGCCGCCACCCGATCCTGGGCTTTGCCCGCATGCATACTGGCGTCGACTGGGCCGCCCCGCGCGGCACGGCGATCATCGCGACCGGCAACGGCACCGTCGAAAAGGCGGGCTGGGACTCCGGCGGCTACGGCAACCAGACCATTGTCCGTCACGCCAACGGCTACGAATCCTCCTACAATCACCAGAGCGCCATCGCCAAGGGCATCGTTCCCGGCTCCAAGGTGCGCCAGGGCCAGGTGATCGGCTGGGTCGGCACGACAGGCGAATCCACCGGCCCGCACCTTCATTACGAGCTGATCGTCAACGGCACCAAGGTCGATCCGCTCCGCATCCGCCTGCCGGGCGGCAAGTCACTTGACGGCGATGCGCTGGCGAAGTTCGAGGACGAGCGCAAACGCATCGACACGCTTTTGAACAATCAGCCGGTCGATCAGGTCGCCAGCAAATAGTTCCGACAAAAACGGCGGCCGAAGCCGCCATTTTCCTTCTCTGGTCGCCGGTTCTCAGGCTGCTTCGTTGACAGCAGAGCTGCGCGTACGGAACAGCAAGCGGTCCGTGCCGCTGGTGATCTTCACCGTCGACCCGTCGGGCACCTGGCCGGAGAGGATCTGCTCGGCGAGCGGATCCTGCACGTACTTCTGGATCACCCGCTTCAGCGGCCGCGCGCCATAGACCGGATCATAACCCTTGTTGGCGAGCCAGTTTCGGGCATCCTCGTCGAGGTCGATCGTGATCTTGCGCTCGGCAAGGAGTGCGATCAGCCGCTTCAACTGGATATCGACGATCGCGCCCATTTCCTCGCGCTTCAGGCGATGGAACAGGATGATTTCGTCGACACGGTTCAGGAACTCCGGCCGGAAGTGAGCGCGTACGACCTCCATCACCTGCGCACGAACGGTGTCGCTGTCGTCCCCTTCCTTGAGTTGGGTCAGGTACTCGGCGCCGAGGTTCGAGGTCATGATGATCATCGTGTTGCGGAAATCGACCGTCCGGCCCTGGCCGTCGGTCAGGCGGCCATCATCCAGAACCTGCAGCAGGATGTTGAAGACGTCGGGATGCGCCTTCTCGATCTCGTCGAACAACACGACCTGATACGGCCGGCGGCGAACAGCTTCGGTCAGCGCACCGCCTTCATCATAACCGACATAGCCGGGAGGGGCACCGATCAGCCGGGCCACGGAGTGCTTCTCCATGTATTCCGACATATCCATGCGCACCATTGCCGTTTCGTCGTCGAAGAGGAACCGGGCGAGCGCCTTGGTAAGCTCCGTTTTGCCGACACCGGTCGGGCCGAGGAAGATGAACGAGCCGATCGGCCGGTTCGGATCCTGCAGACCGGCGCGCGAACGCCTGACCGCGCGTGACACGGCCTGGACCGCATCCCCCTGGCCGATCACCCATTTGGCGAGCTCGTCTTCCATGCGAAGCAGCTTCTCGCGCTCACCTTCCAGCATCCTGTCGACCGGAATGCCCGTCCAGCGGGAGACGACATGCGCAATGTTGTCAGGGGTCACTACCTCCTGCACCATGGCGCTGCGATCACTGTCCTGCTGCTCGGCTTCCGTCAGCTTCTTTTCCAGTTCCGGAATGACGCCATAGGTCAACTCGCCGGCACGCTGAAACTCGCCCTTGCGCTGGGCGATCGCCAGTTCGTTGCGGGCTTCGTCGAGCTGCTTCTTCAGGTCGGCGGCAAGACCGAGCTTCTGCTTTTCCGCCTGCCAGCGGGCCGTCAAGGCATCGGCCTCTTCCTCAAGACCTGTCAGCTCGGTTTCAAGCCGCGTCAGGCGATCGGCAGACGCGGCATCCGTTTCCTTCTTCAGGGCCTCGCGTTCGATCTTTAGCTGGATAATGCGGCGGTCGAGTTCGTCGAGCTCCTCGGGCTTGGAATCGACCTGCATGCGCAGCCGGGCCGCCGCCTCGTCGACAAGGTCGATGGCCTTGTCCGGCAGGAAGCGGTCGGTGATGTAGCGGTTGGACAGCGTCGCCGCAGCCACCAGCGCGGAATCCGAGATACGGACCTTGTGATGCTGCTCGTATTTTTCCTTGAGGCCGCGCAGGATCGAGATCGTGTCCTCGACGGTCGGCTCCTCGACCATCACAGGCTGGAAGCGGCGGGCAAGCGCCGGATCCTTTTCAACGTGCTTTCGGTATTCGTCAAGCGTGGTCGCGCCGACGCAGTGCAGCTCACCGCGGGCAAGGGCCGGCTTCAGAAGGTTGGAGGCATCCATCGCCCCATCGGCCTTGCCGGCTCCGACCAGCGTGTGCATTTCGTCAATGAAGAGAATGATCTCGCCATTTGCCGACTGCACCTCATTGAGCACGGCCTTCAGCCGCTCTTCGAATTCGCCGCGATATTTCGCGCCGGCAATCAGCGCGCCCATGTCGAGCGCCATCAGCTTCTTGTCCTTGAGCGATTCCGGCACGTCGCCATTGACGATGCGCAAGGCGAGGCCCTCGACGATCGCCGTCTTGCCGACGCCGGGCTCGCCGATCAGCACGGGGTTATTCTTGGTGCGCCGGGAAAGAACCTGGATCGTACGGCGGATTTCGTCGTCACGGCCGATAACCGGATCGAGCTTGCCCTCCCGGGCCTCACTGGTCAGATCACGTGCGTATTTCTTCAGGGAATCGAAACCCTCCTCCGCGTTCGCGGAATCGGCCGTACGCCCTTTTCGAATTTCGTTGATGACCTGATTGAGCGCCTGCGCGGTCACGCCGGCGTTTCTAAGGGTGGCAGACGTCGAAGCCGAGGCTTCGATTGCCAGAGCTTGCAGCAGCCGCTCGACCGTGACGAAACTGTCGCCGGCTTTCTTCGCTGCCTCCTCCGCCGTCGACAGGACCTTAGCAAGCGGCTGGGACAAATAAATGTTGCCGCCGCCGCCGGAAACCTTTGGCAGCTTGGCGAGCACCGCATCGTTTGCAAGCCGGGCGGCCTTGGGATCTCCGCCGGCGCGTTCGATCAGCGAAGCGGACATGCCCTGGTCGTCGTCGAGCAGGACCTTGAGGACATGCTCCGGTGTAAATTGCTGGTGCCCCTGCGCCAGAGCATAAGTCTGGGCGGACTGGATGAAACCCCGCACCCGCTCGGAGTATTTTTCAATATTCATGCTGTACCTCCATAAATCGCCCTGCCCTAATATAAGGCGCAGGCCGATGACTGAGATTGAGCTCCCTCAAAAGGCGAGCCCTGTCCGCCGCATCTGGGATTTGCCGCGAACAAACCTGGTCAGGATATGGTGGAGAATCTGTAGAGTTTAAAGGGGCATGCGGCGGGAAAATCCGTCCGGTTTGAGCGCACCGGGCGGTGGCTCTTCATTCTCAAATTGGTGCGTCATGCGCTGCGCTGCTTGCCGACATAGGGTAGCGCGAACAGGTAGAGGCCTGTGAACAACAGCAGGAAGAGCGGCGGCAAGGGTGAGTAAACCACCCAGGCGGGTGGCGTCCCCAATGCCATGGCGACGAAGTTGGCAATGACTGTCACCGTAAAGACCATGGAAAGCCAACGATGGACCTGCCAGATATATTTGTTCCAATTCAATGATCGCTCCTCCTCAACGAAGCCGGACGCCGGCCGTCGGTCATAGATCCGTTTTTCACTCAACTCGATGCTGTCTTCTTCGTTCGCGGCTTGGCGGCGAGCGACATGAGTGCCTTCAAGGCTTCCCTGTCGATTTCGCCTCCCGCATGGATGTCGATGGCACGCCTGATATTGCCCTCAAGGCTGGAATTGAAGGGACCCGAGGGATGCTTGCCGGATAAGTGCCCTGATCCGGGCGAGAGTCTCACTGTGGCAGTCGGCTCCTTTATCCGTCGAGACTGCCCTCAGTCCGCCCGCGCCAGAACCTGCTCCAGGTTCGCAAAGAACTTCTGCCAGCCGAACCGCGCGCCGTTGTAGGCCTGCTGCTGATCTGGCCGGAAGCCCGATTGTTCCATGCGCAGCTGCGTTCCCGTGCTGGTCGGCGTCAGTGTCCAGATGACAACGCTCTCGAGTCCATGAGCTGCCCAGGTGTAGGAAAGCGTCCTGTTCGGCTCGACTTCCAGGACTCTGCAATCCACGGCACCCCAGTCGGCGCTGAGTTTGAAGCTGTGGTGCACGACGGGCCTGAAGTCGTTCTTCATGAGCCACTCCTCGATCAGATGCGGCTGCGTCAGCGCCCGCCAGATCTTTTCCGGCGGAAAAGCAACGTGCCGTTCGACGACGACGGAGAGTGTTTCGATCGAGGTCTGGGTCATTGGTCCATCTTTTTGAGCAAATCTTCGAGGTCGTCGAACCGGCTTTCCCAGAAGCCGGCCATCTGGCTCGTCCAGTCGACCAGTGGGGCGAGCGCCTTACGCTGCGCGCTATAATGCGTCTGGCGGCCTTCGTGGCGGTCACGAACCAGGCCGGCGTCCTTCAGAACCTTGAGATGTTTCGAAACGACCGGCTGCGAAACGCCGGCCTGCGCCGTCAGGACGCCAACTGTCTTCTCCCCCTCACGGCACAGCCGTTCGAAGATGGCCCGCCGGGTCGGGTCGGCAAGCGTTCTGAAAAGCGCATCATGGGTGTTCGGCACCGAAATCCATACCTCATTGGCTATGGATTTACGTATAGCCAGAGAGGTATGAATGAGTCAAGCGGCAATGCCGACAACCCGTCGCGCAAAAGAAAAGGCCGCTCGTGGGAGCGGCCTTTTGATCAAACCATCGTCTTGAAACGAAATTACTCGGAAGCCGCTTCCGCCAGCGCCGGCGCAGGCGTCTCGTTTGAAGCGCCCTCATCGGCGCCTTCACCCTCTGCGCCACGGCGCGGGCGGCGCGGGCGACTGCCGGCATTGCGGCGGCGAGGCTGGCGCTCCCGCGGGGCGGCGGAGGTTTCTTCCTCCATGGCGACTTCGGCTGGAATTCCTTCGATTTCCGGCTGCGGACCGGTCCCGTCAATGGCTTCCTGCTCCGCAACTGGAGCCGGAGCCGGGGCTGCCGCTTCCGCGCGCTGCTCGCGGCGATGCTGCTCGCGCGGCGGCTGAACGACAACAACTTCGTCGCTGTCTACCGTATCCAGCTCGTCACCTTCGCGCTCGAGACCGTCGCGGTCCGTGTATTCGTTCCGATCATCGCGCTGGAAGCGTTCCTGCATCTGCGCCTGGGCGGCCGCAATGATCCGGTTGTAGTGCTCTGCATGCTGCAGGTAATTTTCAGCGATGACGCGGTCGCCGGAGCTTTGTGCATCACGGGCAAGCTGCGCGTATTTTTCAGCAATATGCTGAGCCGTACCGCGAATCTTCACGTCGGGGCCGGAGCTGTCGTAGCTCCGAGTCAGCGGATTGCCGCCCTTGCGGTTGAAATTGTTATTATTGTTATTTCCGCCGCCGTTGTTGTTACCACGCCCTCGACCGCGCTTGTTCTGCTGTCCTGGCCTCATAGATCGCTCACCTGAATTCTCTGTTTGTGTGGATTGATGGCACCAACCGCCGTGGCCGGAAAACCGACTCAGAGCCTTCGTGCCGCAAGCATAATGCGCCTTCGCGCCGACCCGCCGCTTGTTCTCAAGTCATATTGACTGATTCACGCATTGGGTCGTGTTCAACCTTCGAAACTCTCGTTTAAAAGAGTGGACCCCCGAGGCTGACCAAGTACCGAACGAATCTGTGTTCATTCCTGACTGCCCAACACGTAGGGGCAACCTATATTGCTTCCCTCGGAAATCCAAGCCCTTTCTTCGCAATAGCAATATTGTTCTGTTCCTATGCTGCAATTTGTCGCTCAAGCATTGAGTGCGAACACGAGCACCCGGTCATTTTGGCCATAGTCTTTTGCCGATCCGACACACTGGAAGCCCGCAGCCTCGAAGACCGCCGTCACATCATTCCGCTGATCGTAGCCGATTTCTAATCCTATGACGCCATCTGGCTGCATAAACCTGGCCGCATCCTTGGCTATCGCTTTGTACGCGTCAAGCCCATCAGGGCCACCGTCCAGTGCTGCCGCCGGATCAAATTTCGTCACTTCAGGAGCTAGGTTGGCAATGACATTGGAAGCAATATAGGGCGGATTTGAGACGATCGCGTGAAACGTGCCACTGATGTTCTGAAACCAGCTCGATTGCACGACTTCGAAACGCTCCCCTAGTCCATTTCTTTCAGCGTTTGATTTTGCCGTGCTCAGGGCATCTGCCGATACATCGCTACCGATACCCGATGCTTCCGGACATTCGCTCAACAGCGCGAGGCATATCGCCCCGGTTCCGGTTCCTACGTCAAGGATATGGAGATGGCCTTCCGTTTTTGCAAGACCTCTCAGAAAAGGAAGCATCGTATCGACGAGGATTTCGGTGTCGGGCCGGGGCTCCAGTGTTCCTTCGGAAAGCGAGAGCGGCAATCCGTAGAATTCCCGCTCGCCGAGGATGCGATGGACCGGTTCATGCGCCAGGCGTCTTTCTACTGCAGCCTTGATCAGCGCTACCTTTTCCTCGGCGAGGCGCTCATCGCCCCGCGACAACATTTCCGTCGATGAGAATTTCAGCAGTCCGGCGAGGAGCAGTCTCGCGTCTGTCACGGGATCGGCGATACCGGCCTCGATGAAGCGGCGGCGGGCTTCGGCCAAAGTTTCGGAAACCGTCGGCCCTTCCCCCGTCATTGCTGCTCGCCAAGCAGCGCCAGCTGGCTTGCCTGATAGTCGGCAAGCAGTGCATCCACCACTTCATCAATCTCGCCTTCCATCATCCGGTCGAGCTTGTAGAGCGTCAGGTTGATTCGGTGATCGGTGATGCGTCCCTGCGGGAAATTGTAAGTCCTTATCCGCTCCGAGCGATCACCGGACCCCACCTGGCTCTTGCGATCGGCAGATCGTTCACTCTCGGCCCTTTGCCGTTCTGCATCGAAGAGCCTCGAACGCAGAACTTGCATGGCCTTGGCGCGATTCTGGTGTTGCGACTTTTCCGAGCTGGTGACGACGATGCCGGTCGGCAGATGCGTGATGCGGACGGCCGAATCGGTGGTGTTGACGTGCTGGCCGCCGGCGCCCGACGAACGCATTGTATCGATGCGAATGTCTTCCGGCCGGATCTCGATATCGATTTCCTCAGCTTCCGGCAGCACGGCGACTGTCGCCGCCGACGTGTGGATGCGTCCGCCGGCTTCCGTTTCGGGCACGCGCTGCACCCGGTGCACGCCGGACTCGAACTTCAACTTGGCGAAAACGCCCTTGCCGGTAATCGTGGCGATAATTTCCTTATAACCGCCCGCTTCACCCTCACTTGCAGAAAGGATTTCGACCTTCCAGCCATTCGCCGCGGCGAAGCGTTCGTACATCCGAAAAAGATCGCCAGCGAAAAGTGCTGCTTCCGAACCGCCTGTGCCGGCGCGGATCTCGAGGATAGCGCTCTTTTCGTCGGCCGCGTCCTTCGGCAGCAGCAGAATCTGGATTTCCTGCTCCAGCGTGTCGATGCGCTCCTTGACTTCCGGCAGCTCCAATTCGGCGAGATCGCGCATCTCGCGATCGACGGACTTGTCCCCGAGCAATGCTTCGAGATCGGCGAGTTCCGCAACGGCCTTTTCATACGCGCGGATCTTGGCGACGACCGACTGCAACTCGGAATATTCGGATGCGAGCTTCACATAGACATCAGCGGACGGGCCAGCCGACATGCGCGCTTCAATTTCACTGAAGCGGCGTTCCAGCTCGCGCATCTTTTCAACGGGAAGCTTCGCCACCCTTCACTCCGATTCTTTTTATGGTTTGCTAAAGGGGAATATTGTTACTCGCGGCGAAGCCGACAAGCACCTCGCGTACCGGCGTCGTAGACACGACATCGTCCAACGCCTGGTTCACGACTTTGGAGAGGGCTTCAACTTCGAGCGCAAGCAGCATCGCTTTCACCGGCCCGATTGAGGCCGGCGACATTGAGACCGAACGGAACCCGATACCGAGCAGCGCCATCGCCGAAATCGGCTTGCCTGCCAGCTCACCGCAAAGCGTGACGGGAGTGTTATTGCGCTCGCCGGCGCGCACGATCTCGCGAAGGATCCGGAGGAACGGCTTGCCAAGCGGATCAAAGCGGTCCGAGACCCGTGCATTTCCGCGATCGACCGCCATCGAGAACTGAAAGAGGTCGTTGGACCCCACGGAGACGAAATCGACCGCCGCCATCAGCTCGTCAAGCTGCCACAGCAGCGCCGGCACCTCCACCATAGCGCCGAATTGCAGCTTGCGAGGCAAGCCGTGGCCAAAGCGGGAAAGATGCTGCACTTCCTTCTGCAGCAATTCGCGCACCGCGGCGATTTCGGAGACCTCGGTCACCATCGGCACCATGAGCTTCAGCTCGATGCCCGCCGCAGCCCTCAGCATGGCACGAAGCTGCGTCCGCAGTAGTCCCGGCCGATCGAGCGCGAGGCGGATCGCACGCCAGCCGAGCGCCGGATTCTCTTCCTCGTGGCCGCGGAAATAGGGCACTACCTTGTCGCCACCAATATCGAGCGTGCGGAAGGTGACGACGCGGCCGGCCGCCTGCTTCACGACATTGCGGTAGAAAAGCTCCTGCTCCTCCGCCTTCGGCATGGTCGACGCGATCATGAACTGCAATTCTGTGCGGAAAAGCCCGATTCCTTCAGCCCCCGATTCCGCGAGCTGCGGCAGATCGACCAGAAGGCCGGCATTCATCAGCAGAGAGATGCGCTGTCCGTCCTTGGTGAGCGGTTCGACGGAGCGCAGCGCCCGGAACTGTTCCTGCCGGCGGGCCCGGAAGCGCACCTTCTCCTCGTAGGACCGCTGATGCTCCGGCAGGGGCCGCAAATGCACATGGCCCTCGTCGCCATCGATGATGATAGCGTCGCCGTTTTCGGCAAGCGCTACAACGCCGGCCGCCTGCCCGATCACCGGAATGCCCATGGCGCGCGCGACGATCACCACATGGCTGGTGACCGCGCCTTCTTCCAGCACCAGGCCACGCACATTGGCGCGGGGATAATCGAGAAGCTCGGCCGCGCCCATGGCGCGCGCCAGAATGATCGCGTCGTTCGGGAATCCATCGCCCGCTGTCCGGCCCGAGTATCCGGTGAGCTGCCGCAGCAGCCGGTTCGCGAGATCCTCGAAGTCATGCATGCGTTCGCGCAGATACGGATCTGTCAAGCGCATCATACGCGCCTTGGTATCGCTCTGCACCTTTTCGACCGCGGCCTCCGCCGTGAGCCCGTTTCGGATCGCTTCTTCGAGCTTCCTCACCCAGCCCTGGTCGTGAGCGAACATGCGATAGGTTTCGAGAACTTCGCGATGCTCGCCCTCCATCGAGACGTCTCGCTGCGACAGCAGATCGTCGATCGAAATTCTGAGCGAGCCCAACGCCTCCGAAAGTCGGCGTATCTCCTTCTCCGAGTCCTCGTTCAGCAGGTTCGTGACGACGACGCGCGGCTCGTGCAGTACGACATAGCCAAGCCCGATGCCTTCATTGTAGGTATCGCCGTCGATCGTCACCGAACGCGTCAGATCGAGTTCGAGACCCGGCTTGGTGATCTTCTTCAGCTCGCCGGTGGCGATCATTTCGGCGAGCACCATCGCGGTGGTTTCGAGCGCTTCCAGCTCTTCTTCGCGGTAGGTGCGGCTCGCCTTGTTCTGCACGACGAGAACGCCAAGCGAGCGCCCGGTGCGCAGGATCGGCACGCCAAGGAACGAATGGTAGATTTCTTCGCCGGTCTCTGGGAGATAGCGGAAGGCTGGATGCGATTGCGCGTCGGAAAGGTTCAGCGGCTGCGCCGAAGCCGCGATCGTGCCGACAAGCCCCTGCCCCATTTTCAGCTGAGACAGGTGGACAGCCTCTTTCTTCAGGCCTTCTGTTGCATAGAGCTCGAGAACGCCGTCAGCGCGAAGCACATAGACGGAGCAGACCTCCGCCACCATGTTGCTGGCGATCTGGCGAACGATCCGATCGAGACGCTCTTGTGGCTCCAGCGGCTCCGCCATCAACTCGCGCAGCCGCTTGAGCAACACGCGCGGACCGCCGGAAAGGTCTCTCATTGCGTCTCAAGCTCCAAATCAAAAGCAGGATAACCCGGCAGGCCGCCACTTTCTACTTAACTCGAACGCGTGGCACACCTGCTGGGAATCAATTCTTATCCAGACCGTAGCAGGAATGCAAAGTCCTGACAGCGAGTTCCGCATAAGGACCGTCGATCAGGATAGAAATCTTGATTTCCGAGGTTGTGATCGCCTTGATATTGATGCCCTTTTCGGCAAGAGCTTTAAAAGCGGTGGCAGCAACGCCTGCGTGCGAACGCATGCCGATGCCGATAACCGAAACCTTGACCAGCCCCGATTCGTTCTGGACGACGTCGTAGCCGATTTTCTCCTTGTTCTCGCCGAGCACCTTGATTGCCTTCTCGACGTCGCCCGAAGGCACGGTGAAGGTCATATCCGTCTTGGAGCCGTCCTCGGAGATGTTCTGGACGATCATGTCGACATTGATATGGCTCTCGGCCAAAGGCCCGAAGATCGCTGCGGACACGCCCGGCCGGTCTGCGAGACGGCGAAGCGAGATCTGAGCCTCATCCTTGGCGTAGGCGATGCCGGTGACTACTTCCTGTTCCACGATTTCATCCTCGTCACAAATCAGCGTTCCGGGCGGGTTCAAGAAATCACCCATGCCCGGAGCATCGGGATCTTCGAAAGAAGAGCGCACGAAAGTACGAACCTTGTGCACCATAGCGAGTTCCACCGAGCGAACCTGCAGAACCTTGGCGCCGAGCGACGCCATTTCGAGCATTTCCTCGAAGGCGATCTTTTTCAAACGGCGCGCCTGCGGCACGATACGCGGATCGGTCGTGTAGACGCCGTCGACATCCGTGTAGATATCGCAGCGATCGGCCTTGACCGCCGCCGCAATCGCAACCGCCGACGTATCCGAGCCGCCGCGGCCGAGCGTCGCGATGCGGTTGTCCGGTCCAAGGCCCTGGAAGCCGGCGATGACGGCAACCTGCCCCTCGCCCATGCGCTTGACGATATCGGCACCGTCGATTTCGAGAATGCGCGCTGCGCCGTGTGCATTGTCCGTGCGGATCGGGATCTGCCAGCCCTGCCAGGAGCGTGCGTTGATGTCCATCGCCTGCAGCGCAATCGCCAGCAATCCCGAGGTCACCTGCTCGCCGGAGGCGACGACGGCATCATATTCGCGCGCATCGTAGAAAGGCGAATTGGCACCGACGACCTTCGGTGTGCCCTGCACCCAGCCGACCAGTTCGTTGGTCTTGCCGGACATCGCGGACACGACGACGGCCACCTCATGGCCGGCATCGACTTCGCGTTTGACGTGGCGAGCAACGTTCTTGATGCGGTCCAGATCAGCGACGGACGTGCCGCCGAATTTCATTACGATGCGTGCCATAAGCCTCTACCACAGCAAACCGCCGGGAGAGGCGAAAGCCCGACCCGGCACCACAAAGCCTTGGAAAGCGGCATGGCCAAAGAGCCCGGGAATTGGGAGTTCTGGAACCCTTCTTAGGCCTTGCGCCCAAGGGCCCAAGTTGCGGCGTCTCTTAGCGAGTTTGAAGTGGGGTGGCAAGGTGGACGCATGGAGATTGGAATAGCAGGTTGGGGCGAAACCTCGTGCCGCAAGAAAATCAGTCCAAAGTCGGCGGTCAGGCCGAGCCCGATTTGCGGCTGGTGCAAACTGCACCCTCTTTGGAGAAATTCGCTGATCGCGCGTCCAATTCAGTGTAAGATGCATCCATGAGTGAAGCTCAGACTTTATTCTCAGCTCTGCGCCAGTCGGCACAGCCGAAAGTCGTTGATGCTATCGAACGTCTGGTCCGTGAAGCGCCCGACCGCAAGCTTTGTCGTGTCAATCCACTTGCCTTCGCCGCCAGCGAAGGGCTCAACGAAGAACGGGTGATTAACGCCTTTCTGCACGCGTCCCAGCTGGGCGTGTTCGACCTGTCATGGAACGTACTCTGCCCAGGCTGCGGCGGCGTGCTGGATGCCAATACCTCCCTGAGGACCGTGCAGAGCGACGAGTATAGCTGCGCGCTTTGCGCGGCCGGTTATGAGCCGACGCTGGACGAAATGGTTGAGGTGACCTTCACCGTCAGTCCCCGTGTACGCCACATTGAAGCCCACAATCCTCACGAGTTGCCGCCGTTGGAGTATTACCGGCAAATCTACTGGAGTTCAGGGGTCGATCTGCCCGAGGACGGGTTTGAGGAAAAGATCGACGAATTCATCGTTGAATGCTTGGAACTCCCGCCCGGCGAGAAGGCGGTCATCTCCTTGCAGTTGCCGGCAGAGTTCGTCATCGTCTTCGAGCCGGTCACCCACTCGGCGCAATTTCTCGATGTCAAAGGCGAGCCGACCAAAGAGCGACAGAGTCTTTCGCTCGTATTCGACCGAGCTCACCGGCACAGCGAGCCTCTCGAGCTGCGGCCCGGCCCGATGCGCATTTCGTTGGAAAACCACACCGATGTTCGCACGTTGCCATCGGTCGCCGTTGCAAACGACGCGCTGCACGAATTGCTTGGCCGCCGCCGTCCCTTCCTGACTGCCAAGCGCTTGCTCTCGAACCAGACATTCCGCGATATCTTCCGCACGGACACCATAGAAGTGGACCAGCGTCTGAAGATCACCAGCCTGACCTTCCTCTTCACCGACCTGCGCGGCTCCACCGAGCTTTATGAAAGGGTTGGTGATCTGGCGGCATTCGATCTGGTGAAAACGCATTTCGGTATCCTCAACGAAATCGTGGGAGCGGAGGCGGGCGCCGTCGTCAAGACGATCGGCGACGCGGTGATGGCCACGTTCCCGACTCCGGATCGCGCTGTCGTCGCAGCCATGCGGATGCGCGAGGCGATGCGCAAACTCAACGACGAGCGCGGCAGCGAGGACCTGCTTTTAAAGATCGGCATCCATGAGGGCCCATGCATCGCCGTTAACCTCAACGAGCGGCAGGATTACTTCGGGCAAACGGTGAATATCGCCTCGCGCGTTCAGCACCTTGCCACCTCTCGTGAAATCTTCGCCACCGGCTCCGTGCTTGGCGACCCGAGCGCCTTCAACCTTCTGACGGATCGCGGTCTCAATCCCATATCGCAAAAAGTCGCGCTTCGCGGCATCGCCAACGAAATCAGCATCTTTGCGATCCCCTGAGCCATCACCTCATCGATCCGGACGTGCGCCACTCCATCCTCACCAAGATTGAGGAACCCTTTGACCCTACGCCGAATTAGAGGGTCCGAAGGAGATTCCATTGAATAGCGGCACGCTCGAAAACTGGCGCCATATCTGTGTCGACATGCAACGTCTGTTTGCGGAAGACACGCCTTGGCATGTCGCGTGGATGGATCGCGTGCTGCCGCAGGTGCTTGAGATCGCCTCGAGCTACCCCGAACGCACCATTTTTACGCGCTTCCTGACGCCGGAAACGAAGGACGCGGCAAAAGGCTCTTGGCGCGATTACTATAAAAAATGGTGGATGATGACCGGCGAACATCTGCCGGCGGAGATGCTGGAGCTTGTACCTGCACTGCAAAGGCTGGTGCCGCCGGCTTCCTTATTCGACAAGAAAATCTATTCCCCATGGCTCGACGGCAGGCTCAATATTGCTTTGCGAAGGCAAGCAGTCGAAACGCTGGTGATTACGGGCGGCGAAACTGATGTCTGCGTCATGGCGATGTTGCTCGGGGCCGTCGACCTTAGGTACCGCATCATACTCATCGAGGATGCCCTCTGCAGCGGCGACGACCAAACGCACGAAGCCTCGCTGGAACTGCTGCGAAACCGCTTTTCGGTCCAACTCGAGTTGATGGCCGCGGATGACTTCCTGCGGCAAGCACACGGCTGAGTATCACCATCTCCACATAACACCTTGGGGTTATATTCGACTGCCCCGCGCTCGTTCATCTTTTCTTCATAATAAGAAAATGCAGGCGAGACCTGCGCGGAACAGCTAGGGATGACCTGCACCTGCGCAGTTTCAAAAAAACAAACGACAACTCTTCGCGGAGGCGGAACATATGACTGATAGAGTGAAACTCGACCGGGCGCTCGGACTTTGGTCCGTCGTGCTCTTCGGCTTGGCTTACATGACGCCGATGATCGTCTTCGGCACCTTCGGCGCGCTCGCGACTGTAAGCCAGGGCACGACGGCAATGGCCTATCTTGTTGCGGCAGCAGCGATCCTGCTTACCGCCATCAGCTACGGCGTCATGGCCCGTGTCTATCCGGTGGCCGGATCGGCATATACCTATGCCCGCAAGTCGATCAGCCCCAGCGTCGGCTTTCTCGTCGGCTGGGCGGTACTGCTCGACTATTTCTTCCTGCCCATGGTCATCTGGCTGATCGGTGCCGCCTACCTGACTTCCGCTTTTCCGGCCATTCCGGCTTATGTCTGGATCCTGGGCTTCATCGTGCTCACCACGCTTGTCAACGTCGTCGGCATCGCTTTCGCCAACCGCGTCAATTTTATTCTGATGCTGGTGCAGCTCGGCGTGCTTATCGCCTTCGTCTTCCTCGCCGCACGCTATGTGATCGCAGCAAGCGGCCCGGGCGGCCTGGTTTCCGCGACACCGTTCTTCAAGGCTGACGTCCCGTTCTCGGCCTCCGTCGCCGGTGCGGCGATCGCCGCCTATTCCTTCCTCGGCTTCGACGCCGTTTCGACGCTGACTGAAGAAACCAAGGATGCGAAGCGCACCATGCCGAAAGCGATCCTGATTACGGCGCTTGCCGGCGGGCTGATATTCGTCGTCGCGGCCTACTTCACGCAACTCGCTCATCCGGGCATGGACTTCGTCTCTGTCGACGCAGCAGCAACTGAAATCGCCAAATCGATCGGCGGCGATCTCTTTGTCACGATCTTCCTTGCAACTCTTGTTGTTGCGCAATTCACCTCGGGTCTCGCTGCGCAGGCGAGCGTCGGCCGCCTGCTCTACGCGATGGGCCGCGACAGGGTGCTGCCGTCTTCCTTTTTCGGCAACCTCCATCCGAAGTGGCATACGCCGATCTTGAACCTTGTCCTCGTTGGCATCGTCGGTCTATTGGCACTCACGATGGACGTCACGACCTCGACCTCTTTCATCAACTTCGGCGCCTTTCTCGCATTCACCGCCGTCAACGTCTCGGTGATTGCGCTCTACATGAAGGGTGATGCCCAGGTGAAGCCGCTCGGCGCGCTGATCGGCCTGGTCATTCCAGCTCTGGCTGCAGTCTGCGATCTCTTCTTGCTCTGGAAGCTTGACGTTCACGCCAAGATGCTCGGCCTCTTCTGGCTCCTTATAGGCATCGTCTATCTCGCATACCTGACGCGCTTGTTCCAGGCGGCTCCTCCCGAGATGGATTTCGCCGAATAACATCAAAACGAGGCCCGGCCGATTGGGCCGGTCTCACGCCAGAAAGAGCCGGAAGAGCTCAGCCTGGCTGGAAATATTGAGTTTCGCGTAAATCTGCCGACGGTGAACTTTGACCGTGTTCAGAGACAGCTCGAGGACCGCGGCAATGGAGAGGTTGGAATGCCCCTTGAGGACCAGCGTGACGATTTCCAGCTCGCGCTTCGTCAGAAGGGGATGCTCGATCCTCGCCGCAGGTGCTGCATTCTTGATCTCCAGCGAAAGGCCGGAAACGTGAAACCAGTGCCGCTCACCGAAAGCACAAACAACTGGAGCGGCGGATTTCAGCCGCTCCAGATCCTCCGTCGAAAAGAGGGGCGCCGATCCGGTGCGCGAGAGCGAAAGCACGGCGGTGAAGCCGTTCTCCAGCATCATGACGAAACCGATCTCGTCGACGATCTCGGTCGCTGCGTAATGCAGCCGGTAATATTCAGACTGCTGGAAATCGTCCGGTGCGATTTCACGCATTACGATCATCCGCTCACTGCGGTGGTTGCGGATTGCGTCGTAAAACGGATCGAGCACGAAGGCACCGGCGAGATAGCGATCGACGATGATCGCGCGCTCGGCAATGATCTTCTCGTTGTAGAGATCGAAGGCATGGCCATCCGGCGAATAGATGAAACCATTCATCATCTGGAAGGATGCAAGCAGGCGGAGCGCCGAAGTCAACGCGTCTGGAAAGCTACGCGAACCGATAGCGTTCGCGGCATTGGCAAGGCTCGCATTCCAGACGTCGAAGGACGGCATCTGGGTGCTTGTTCTCGGAACGGAACTCATGAATGGCCCTGGCGATCAAAAAGCCGCATAACACGGTTTGCGCAGCAAGCACGCTTTGGCACCAAAATGCAATGACCCGATGGAACTGGCAGAGGACACGATGAACACGCCACTGGAAACCGCAACGCCACATCCGCTGGACCTTCCCGCAATGGAAATCGCAAGCGGAATCCGAAGGAGCTTGTTCACCTCCGAAAGCGTGGTGGCCGAATCGCTTCGGCGCGCGAAGGCTGTATGCGAAACCCTGAACCCGTTCACCGTCATCCGTGAGGACCAGGCGCTCGAAGCTGCCCGCGCCGCAGACCGCGCCGTCGCCCGCGGCGAAGCGGTCGGCCCGCTGCACGGAGTGCCATTCGCTGCCAAGGATCTGACCCCGACCGCGGGCGATCTGACGACGCTGGGCTCCTGGACCAAGGGCGATTGGGTGCCCGGCGAAACGGCGCTCTGTATCCGGCGCTTGCAAGCCGCCGGCGCAATTCTGATGGGAAAGACCACCACGCCGGAATTCGCCTTTGCGAGTTTCACCAGCAGCCCTCGCTGGGGTGTAACCCGCAATCCGTGGAAACCAGCGCGGACTTCCGGCGGGTCCTCCGGGGGCTCGGCGGTTGCGGTCGCTACGGGCGTCGTCCCTTTCGCGGAAGGCACGGACATGGGCGGCTCGGTGCGGATTCCCGCGGCATTCTGCGGCACGGTCGGCTTGAAGCCGAGTCTCGGGCGGATTCCGATGACGATCCTGCCGAGCCTCTTCGACAACATCTCGCATTTCGGCCCGCTGGCGCGCACGGTGGGTGACGCCATCGCCTTCATGGAAACGACATGCGGCCCGAGCGACGAGGATATTTCCTCGCTGCCGATCGGCTTTGTGTCGCAAGTGGCGCGAAACGGCAACCTGGAAGGCAAACGCTTCGCGTTGTCGATGGACCTCGGCTACTACCGGATCCAGCCGGAAGTCGCGCAGGTCATACTGGCCGCCGCCGAGGAACTGCGCGGCGCGGGCGCCATCGTCGATGAGGTCCCGATGCACTGGACGCGCTCAGTGAACGACGAATGGTTCGATCTCTGGTGCGTTTTCATGTCCGGTTTCTTTGGCGAAACAATCGCGGAGTACCGGGAAAAAATGGATCCCGCCATCGTTGCTGCGATCGAACGCGGACTTTCGATGAATGCCACCGCCTACAAGCGCGTGGAACTGCTGCGCACGTCGATGTGGCGCGATATGGCAAAGCTTTTCGAATCCTACGACGCGCTGCTTTGCCCCACCTGTGCGATCACCGCGCCGCTCGCCAGCGAATGCGACGATGATTATGTCGGCACCGATCCGGATGGCCGTTTCGTCGGGCTCGACATGACCTGCCCCTTCAACATGCTGCCGCAACTGCCGGCACTTTCCTTGCCGGTCGGGCTGGCCACGAATGGCCTGCCTGTCGGACTGCAGATCGTCGGGCGACGCTTTGCCGACGAGCATGTTCTTGCGATGGGCGCGGCGCTCGAGGCGCGTCTTGCCGTTCCCCGTCTGCCCGCCCCTTGACTTATGCTGCCGATCGTCCGACTTCACTGGACGAGCAAGGCAAGGAGCAGGCGCATGAGCGATGCGGCAAAAAGTACGATCGACCAGAGCGAGGTGGACCGCTTTTCCGCGATGGCGGCGGAATGGTGGAGTCCCACCGGGAAGTTCAAGCCACTGCACAAGTTCAACCCGGTGCGCCTGACCTATATCCGCGACAAGGCCGCCGAGAATTTCGGCCGTGACCCCAAGAACCCGCGGCCGCTGGAAGGCCTGCGCGTGCTCGACATCGGCTGCGGCGGGGGTCTGCTTTCAGAACCCGTTGCCCGCATGGGTGCAACCGTGGTTGGCGCCGATCCTTCCGAAAAAAACATCGGCATCGCTTCGACGCATGCCAAGGCATCGGGCGTCGCGGTCGATTATCGTGCGGTCACGGCCGAACAGCTCGCCGAAGCCGGCGAGATCTTCGACATCGTGCTGAACATGGAAGTGGTCGAACATGTCGCCGACGTCGATTTCTTCATGACGACCTGCGCGAAAATGGTTCGTCCCGGCGGGCTGATGTACGTCGCCACGATCAATCGCACGATGAAGGCCGCCGCTCTTGCGATTTTCGCCGCCGAGAACATCCTCCGCTGGCTGCCACGCGGCACGCATCAGTATCAAAAGCTGGTCCGCCCGGAAGAGCTGGAAAAGCCGCTTGCGACAAGCGGCATGACGATAATCGAGCGCACCGGCGTCTTCTTCAATCCGCTGGCAAACCAGTGGAACCTGTCGAAGGATATGGACGTGAATTACATGCTGCTGGCGAAGCGGCCCGAATAAACGATCAATTCACGTCGTCCGGCAGCACCGGAAGAGCCGCAATTTCAATGCCTTCCTCGACCAGTGCCCGAGCCTCGTCGATCGTCGCCTGTCCGATGATGCCGCGAGCATCCGCCTCGCCGTAATGGATTTTGCGGGCTTCTTCGGGAAATTGTGTGCCTACATCCTCGGCATTGGCCTTGACGTGCGCGATAGCTTTCTTGAGCTCTTCGAAGGCTTCCCGGCGCACCGTGTCCATCGCCAGCGTCTTCTTCTCCTCCTTCTTGCGGGCGGTCGAAACGGAAGGGGCCATCAGCTGCTTCGATATGGATGTGGAGTTGCAAACCGGGCAGGTGAGGAAGCCTGACGCAAGCTGGCGTTCGAAATCGGCACCTTCGGAAAACCAGGCTTCGAATTCGTGGGCATTCTCGCAATTGAGGGAATAACGGATCAAGCGGCGACGCCTCCCACGACTGCCCCCGGGATCTTTTCGATCGAGAATTCCCGCCCATTCTTCAGATTCGGAATCTTGTCATGCGCAGCCTTGACCGCAGCTCGATCGATGTCCGCCACAATAATCGCCTCGCCCGCACCGCCGGCGGAAGCCAGCACCTTCCCCCATGGGTCGATGATCATCGAATGGCCGTAGGTCTCACGGCCGTCCTCATGGAGGCCAGCCTGGGCTGCGGCAATGACGAAAACGCCGTTTTCGATGGCGCGGGCGCGAAGCAGGATTTCCCAATGTGCCTCGCCCGTCTGCCTGGTGAATGCGGCGGGCACTGTCATGATTTCCGCACCGGCAATCGCCTGGGCGCGGAAAAGCGCGGGGAACCGAACGTCGTAGCAAATGGTAAAGCCCATGTCGGCGAAAGGCAGCGACAGGACGCGCGCCTCCGAGCCGGGACGATAAGCGGCACTCTCCCGCCAGCTCTCGCCGTTGTCGAGATCGACATCGAACATGTGAATCTTGTCATAGCGATTGAGGATTCTGCCATCCGGGCCGAAGAGAAAGCCGCGATTGGCGAGCTTTCCGTCCTCGAGCGCGATCGCAGTCGAACCGACATGCACGTAGATGCCAAGCTCAGCGGCAAGTGCGGATGCCGTTTTAACGATGATCTCGTTGGTTTCGTCGCGAAGCACGGCCTTGGCCGCGGCCCGGTCCCGCTGCAGCATGCCGGTCATCTCCGGCGTCTGCACATAGATTGCGCCCTGGGCCGCTGCTTCACGCACCAAGTGCATCATCGAGGCGGCGTTTTTCGCCGGATCGACGCCTGAACACATCTGAATGGCAGCGGCCTTGAACGTCATCGGTCTTCCTCAGCCTACCAGCATGGGGTCGAGCTTGCCGGCCCGATCGAGTGCGTAGAGATCGTCGCAGCCGCCGACATGCTGCGCGCCAATGAATATCTGCGGAAAGGTCGTCCGGCCGTTCGCCTTGCCAATCATCTCCTGGCGAAGGTCCGGCGAAAAGGTCGCGTCATGTTCGACATAGTCGACGCCCTTCTCCGTAAGGAGGGACTTGGCGCGGGCGCAATAGCCGCAGAACTGCCGCGTATAGATGGTGACGGGTGCCATGCTTGGTCTCCGGATGGATGCCGTTTTTGTTTTTGTCATATAGGTTCTGAAAGAGCCCTTGCAAAGGTCAAAACCGTTATGTCCGCGGCACCCGCTTTGCGAAGCACGCGGCTTGCCGCACCGACGGTCGCGCCGGTCGTGTAAACGTCGTCGACAAGAACGATCCGCTTGCCGAAGACATCGTTTTCGCGGCCCTTGGCGATCCCAAAAGCGCCCCGCACATTGTCCTCGCGCGCCTTTGCGCCGAGCCCGACCTGCTGGGTGGTGCGCTTGACGCGCAGCAACGTGGCGGGCAACAAGGGCTTTCCGGACAGATGAGCGATATGCCGGGCAAGCTCTGCCGCTTGGTTGAACTTGCGGGACAGCATTCTTCCCCGGTGAAGCGGAACCGGGACCAGTGCATCGCAGACCTCCACCATGCCGTCGCTTGCACGAAACATCCAGCCCGCCATCATCGGCGCCAGATCGGTCCTGTCGCGATATTTGAGGCCATGGACGAGATCGCGGACGGCGTGATCATGCGTTGCGACCGAGCGAAGGCGATCAAACACCGGCGGATTGGCGATTGCCTCGGCGCTCAGGATGCCCGAGCCGAGATCATGCGAGAACGGCAGCCCGAGCACCTCGCAATAAGGCCGCTCGATGAAGCGCACGCCGGACCAGCATTTCGGACAAAGCCCGCGGTGATCCGCAGTCATGACACCACACGCGGCGCAAGCCGGCGGATAGAGCAGGTCGGCAAGCATGGAAAACGGCCGCAGGAAATGCGTCCATTGTACCGCCCTCGGCCGTTCAAAATTGATGAGCCCCATCGGCGGAGAGTAGCGGTTTCCCGGCAAAAGGAAAATCCGGCTTGCCGCCTTTCGCCTGCGGGACTATGGACATCGCATGGACATGATCTTCGACCGGGCCGTGATCGCAGCAAACCGCCGTCGTGCGCGGAAAAACGCCGATCCGAAAGCCGCCTTCCTCCTGGATATCGCCGCCGAGGAGCTTGCCGACCGGCTGGCTGTCGTCGAGCGCCATTTCGAAACCGCGGTGGAACTGCATGGCATGACCGGCGCAGTGGCGCGGGCGGCGATTGCCACCGGCAAGATTGGCGCGATGAAGCGGATAGAGACGGAGCAGGAATTTGCCGCGCCGGGCGAAGCGTTGGTCACGGCGCCGCTCGAGGATCTGCCGCTCGAACCACAATCGGCCAATCTGGTTCTCGCGCCGCTCAACCTGCATCTCACCAACGATACGCCGGGCGTGTTCATCCAGATTCGTCGCGCGCTGAAGCCGGATGGCCTGTTTCTGGCGGCGATCCCCGGCGCGGGGACGCTTCAGGAGCTCCGGGACGTCCTGCTTGCAACGGAAGCGGAAATGACCGGAGGCGCGAGCCCGCGTATAATCCCCTTCCCGGACGTGCGTGACGTCGGCGGTCTCCTCCAACGCGCCGGTTTCGCGTTGCCGGTGATCGATGCCGAAACCTATACCGTGCGCTATGATTCCATCTTTCCGTTGATGAAGGATTTGCGCGCCATGGGCATGGCCAATCCGCTCGCCGCCCGCAGCCGGAAGCCGCTCACCCGCGCATTCTTTCTCCGCGCAGCCGAAATCTACGCGGAGCGTTATTCCGATCCGGACGGCAGGATAAGGGCGACATTTTCGATCATCTATGCATCGGGGTGGGCGCCGCATGACAGTCAGCAGAAGCCGTTGCAGCCTGGCTCGGCGAAGGCGCGGCTTGCCGACGCTCTGCGCGTGGACGAGCACAAGCTGAAGCCGTAGTCAGAGTCTCAGTTCAGCGTCGCGTGATTGGCGAGGTTGTTGGACACCGTGTCGAAGGTGTCTTGCAGGCTGTTGCCGAAGGTTGTCAGTCCACCGATAAGGGCCGCTGAAATCAGGGCTGCCAAGAGACCGTACTCGACGGCCGTCGCGCCACGCGCGTCTGCAACAAAAGCCCTCAGCCTACGCATGCCCAACCTTTCCCGCCATCGGCGGATATCCAATTTCGTCAGCAGCCCGTGCCTGAGCCGTACCCCTGGACCACACAGACGGAGCCCGGCGTCTCCTGCAGAACGCTGCGGCGGATCGTATATCGTTTGCCGTTTTCCTCTTTCGGAATCGATCCGGTCGTGATCGTATCGAACTCAGCCGGCGCACTGGCAAAAACGCTTGACCTGGACTTGTCGGCGAGCATCGGCGTGAGGATAAGCGTCAAGGCGACGACTGCGGTCCCGAAGAGCAAGGCAAGGTTGAGCGCGCCCGTCCTGCGCGAGGCATTCGAGCTCTGTTCTTTCTCCCGGACAGCTTTCCAGAAATCGTCGTCCATGCGTCAAGCCCTTTACAGATACGCGAGTTGCTTGATTGAGGCCGATACTTGGCAGAAGGTGATAAATGATCGATTAACGGTCACTGCCGAAATCAACATTTTGCCCTAAGAAAGTAACAATTCGCTAAAGGAGATCCTGCAGCATCGGGATCAACGGCTCATCGGCGGGCGGCATCGGATAGTCCCTGAGAGCCATGGGTTTTACCCATTTCAGAGCCTGGCCTTCCCTGCCCTGCGGAATGCCCTCATAACGCCGGCAGACATAGAGCGGCATCAGCAGATGGAATGTGTCATAGCTGTGGCTGGCGAATGTCAGCGGCGCGAGACAGGCAACCTTGGTCTTGATGCCCAGCTCTTCCTCGAGTTCGCGTACCAAGGTCTCCTCCGGCGTTTCGCCCGGCTCGACCTTTCCACCAGGAAACTCCCACAGACCGGCAAGCGACTTTCCTTCGGGCCGCTGCGCAAGAAGAATACGGCCGTCGGAATCGATCAGCGCGCAGGCGGCAACCAGGACGATCTTCTTGCCGGTATCGCTCATTGCGCCTGTTCCTGCCGCCAGTAGCTGTAGCGATAGGCTTCGCGGAAACCGAGGCGTTCGTAGAGCGCCAGCGCCGGCGCGTTCGTTGCCTTTACCTGCAGCCACGCGGAGCGGGCGCTTCGCATGCGCGCCCAGCGAAGCGCGGAAGTCAGTATTTCAAGGCCTAATCCTTCACGGCGCCGCTCTTTGGCCACCGAGAGCGACATGATGCCGGCGAGATCATTGTCCTGAACGCATAGCACGGTCGCAAGCGGGCCGGTTGCCGGGTCTTCGATCATGAAGAGACCGCACGGCGGCTTGATCGCGTTGATGATCTCCGCAAGTGCGGGCTTCAGCTTCACGGGAGCCTGATCCGTCGCCAGATTGGCATCGACGAAGCGGCCGACGTCATGGGTCGGGAGATGATCGAGCGTGTCCGGCAGCTCGGCATGCGCCAGCTCGCAGGTCATGACGACCGTCTCGTCGAAATGCGTCCATTGCTGCTCTCTGACGAAATCAATCAGCACCGGCGAGGCAAGCGGCGTTTGGCGCAGAACGGCGGCGCGACCATAGGCTTCAAACTTGCGGCTTGCCTTCTGCAGCCGGACCACGGCATCGCGATAATCGGACGGATCGAGCGGCACGATCGAATTCAGGCGGTTTGATGGATGGCCAGCCGTCAGCCTTATCTGCCAGCTGCCATCATATTGCACGGTCGAGGCCGGCCACGCCCGGAAACCGACAGCTTCCAGCCTGCGTACGAGTGGCAGATTTGCTTTCTGTGACAATGGTTCAGACAATGACGATCAGCTCCGGTAGTCGCCGTTGATCGCCACATACTCTTTTGTGAGGTCGCAGGTCCAGACCGTAGCCTCGCCCTTACCGAGACCGAGATCGACCTTGACCGGAATGTCCTGCTTCTTCATGACATTCGAGGCTGCTTCCTCCGAATAATCGGGGTCGCGTTCGCCGTTGACCGCAACCCGGATATCACCGAACCAGATGGCGAGCCGGTCGCGATCGGCCATCTCGCCAGCCTTCCCGACGGCCATCACGACGCGGCCCCAATTGGCATCTTCGCCTGCAGCGGCCGTCTTCACGAGAGGCGAATTGGCAATCGAGAGCGCGACGCGCTTGGCAGCCGCATCGCTCTCGGCGCCCGTCACGGTGATTTCGAGCATCTTTGTGGCGCCCTCGCCGTCGCGGCAGACCTGCAGCGACAGGTCCTTCAACACTTCGTTGAGCGCCTTGCGGAAGCCGGCAAGCCGCGGGTCGTCGGCATGCTCGACACGAACCTGACCGTCTTCCGCAGCGGCAGCTGTGGCGAACAACATCAGAGTGTCGGAAGTGGACGTATCGCTATCGACCGTCATCGAATTGAAGGTCGGCCCGACCCCGTCGGAAAGCAGGGACTGAAGGGCGATCGGAGCAATATCGGCATCGGTGACGACAAAGGAAAGCATCGTCGCCATGTCGGGCGCAATCATCCCGGCGCCCTTGGCGATTCCGTTGATCGTCACCCTCACGCCGCCAATGTCGGCGGTTCCCGTGGCGACCTTCGGATAGGTGTCCGTGGTCATGATCGCTTTGGCGGCTTCGAACCAGAAGTCCCCGGTCGCCTCCACATGCATCTTGTCGAGAACGCCAGCGAATTTCGTCGCGTCCAGCGGCTCGCCGATCACGCCGGTCGAAGCCAGATAGACTTGGTTCTCCGCGCAGCCCACGGCGGCAGCCGCCGACTTCGCCGTCAGCGCCGTTGCCTGGCGTCCCTTCATGCCCGTGAAGGCATTGGCATTGCCGGAGTTGACGACAACGGCGCGCGCCACGCCATGGGGCAGGTTGGCTCGGCAGAAATCAACCGGCGCGGACGGGCACTTCGAGCGCGTGAAGACACCCGCAACGGCCGCCGGCTTGTCGAAGACCATCATCAAGACGTCCGTCCGATTCTTGTACTTGATCCCGGCGGAGGCCGTCGCCATGCGCACGCCCCGGAGAGCCGGCATCGTGGCAAAGGTTTTCGGAGCGAGTGGAGACACGGTAGCGGACATCATCATACCTGCTTAAGAGCATTTTGCCGGTGGCGTAAAACCGCCTCACCACCCGGAAATGCGACAACAAACAATAATAGTGAAGGGCCCGGAAAAACCGGGCCCTGAATGGAGATTACTGCTGCGGCTGAGCCGGCGGCTGCTCGCCCGGTGCCGGCTGCTTGTTCGCATCGTCGTAACCCTTTTGAAGGGTCGCATCCATGATATCGACCTTGGTCGTTTCCTTCGCCTTGGCAAGGAGCGCAAGATACTTGTCGCGCATGACGAGCTGGCGTACCTGGTCCTTCACCTGGTCGAACGGCGGCGGCGGAGCATCGCGCTTATCTTCGACCTTGATGACATGGTAGCCGAAATCGGTCTTCACCGGTGTCTTCGAATAGGTGCCTTTATCGAGGGCGAAGGCCGCGTCCTCGAATTCCTTGACCATCCGGCCCTTGGTGAAATAGCCGAGGTCGCCGCCGTCAGCTTTGTTCGGATCGGTGGATTTTTCCTTGGCAAGCTCGGCGAAGTCCTTGCCGGAATCGAGCTGCTTGATGATATCCTTGGCCTCGTCCTCGGTCTTCACGAGGATGTGGCGGGCGTGAACCTCTTCCTGCTTCGGAAGGCCAGCGACTTCCTTGTCGTAGCGCGCCTTCACCTCATCGTCGGTAACGGTATCGACGACATGCTTCTTGAAATACGCATTATGCAGCTCGCGATCGGAGAGATACTGAATGCGCTTCTTGAACTCATCGGTTTGATCAAGCTTCTCGGCTGCGGCATCCGCGGCAAGCAGCTTGACATCGATCGCGGCCGAAAGAGCGGCAACCTTCTTCTGATCGTCCGGAAGCTGCGCCAGCTGGGGATCGAGATTGGCGACGGCCAGGTCGAGTTCCGACTGATGAATCTCGAGATCGCCGACCTTGGCGATGACTGCATCCGGCTTGTCTTCCGCGTAAGCCGGTGCCTGTAGCGCAACAAAAGTTGCAAGCGCCACCACGGCAAGTTTGTTGTAGCTCAACATCAAATAACCTTTCAGAGTTACACCACCGGCTTCAGCATTCGTGAATCCAGCCCCAGACAGCCATCAACACTGGAATGTGGCCTTTCTATATCAGCCAAATCCGTTGACATCATTCGACCCCCCTCTTATCTCTCACGCAACCTCGCGTCCAGAAAAGTTTCCTGGCGTTTCGAGACGTATGCCTGATTTTCGGCTGGGTGTATGGATAAGAAGAGCCGGGGAAGAATTAAGAAAGGGCCAGTAATATGGTCAGCTTTGGCGGTATCGCCCGCAAAATATTTGGCTCTGCCAATGATCGCCGCGTGCGGTCCTTCCAGCCGAACGTCGCCGCCATCAACTCGATCGAAGAAAAGACGAGGGCATTGAGCGACGAACAGCTCGCCGCACAGACGGTCGAGTTCCGAAAGATGCTGGCAGACGGCAAGACGCTCGACGACATTCTCGTTCCCGCATTTGCCGTCGTGCGCGAAGCCTCGCGCCGCGTGCTCGGCCTGCGGCCATTCGACGTTCAGCTGGTCGGCGGCATGATCCTCAATGACGGCGCCATCGCAGAGATGAAGACCGGTGAAGGTAAGACGCTTGTCGCGACGCTGCCGGTCTATCTGAACGCACTCGCCGGCAAGGGCGTCCACGTCGTCACGGTGAACGACTATCTCGCCCGCCGCGATGCCGCGACGATGGGCAAGATCTACGGCTTCCTCGGCTTGACCACGGGCGTCATCGTCCACGGCCTCTCGGATGAGGAACGTGCTGCCGCCTACAATTGCGATATCACCTACGCGACCAACAACGAACTCGGCTTCGATTATCTGCGCGATAACATGAAGTATGAGAAGAGCCAGATGGTCCAGCGCGGCCATAACTTCGCGATCGTTGACGAAGTGGACTCGATCCTGGTCGATGAGGCCCGCACACCGCTCATCATCTCCGGCCCGCTCGACGACCGCTCCGATCTCTACAATACGATCGATGCCTTCATTCCGCTGCTTTCGCCCGAAGATTACGAAATCGACGAAAAGCAGCGCTCCGCAAACTTCTCCGAAGAAGGCACGGAAAAGCTCGAAGGTCTGCTCAAGCAAGCCGGTCTGCTCAAGGGCCACTCGCTTTACGATATCGAGAATGTCGCGATCGTCCACCACATCAACAACGCGTTGAAGGCCCACAAGCTCTTCCAGCGCGACAAGGACTACATCGTCCGCAATGATGAAATCGTCATCATCGACGAATTCACTGGGCGCATGATGCCCGGTCGCCGCTATTCGGAAGGCCAGCACCAGGCGCTGGAAGCCAAGGAGAAGGTGCAGATCCAGCCGGAAAACCAGACGCTGGCCTCGATCACCTTCCAGAACTACTTCCGCATGTACGAGAAGCTTGCCGGCATGACCGGTACGGCGCAAACGGAAGCGGAGGAATTCGGCAATATCTACGGACTCGATGTCATCGAGGTACCGACCAACCTGCCGATCCAGCGTATCGATGAGGACGACGAGGTCTATCGGACATTCGAGGAGAAATACAAGGCGATCATCGCCGAGATCGCCGACGCGCAGAAGCGCGGCCAGCCGGTTCTCGTCGGCACGACTTCGATTGAAAAGTCGGAACTGCTCGCCGAGATGATGCGCAAGCAGGGCTTCAAGGACTTCCAGGTCCTGAACGCCCGCTATCATGAGCAGGAAGCCTACATCGTCGCGCAGGCGGGTGTCCCCGGCGCGGTGACGATCGCCACCAACATGGCGGGCCGTGGTACCGATATTCAGCTTGGCGGCAACCTCGACATGCGCATCGAACGTGAGCTCGGCGAAGTCGAGCCCGGTCCGGAACGTGACGCCAAGGCTGCGGCGATTGCCGAAGAGATCAAAAAGCTCAAGGAGCAGGCGCTTGCTGCCGGTGGTCTCTACGTCATCGCGACGGAACGCCACGAAAGCCGCCGTATCGACAATCAGCTCCGCGGTCGTTCCGGCCGTCAGGGCGACCCGGGCCGCTCCAAGTTCTATCTTTCGCTTCAGGATGACCTGATGCGCATCTTCGGCTCAGACCGCATGGATGGCATGCTCCAGAAGCTTGGCCTCAAGGAAGGCGAGGCAATCGTCCACCCCTGGATCAACAAGGCTCTGGAACGCGCGCAGAAGAAGGTTGAGGCCCGCAACTTCGATATCCGCAAGAACCTGCTCAAATACGATGACGTTCTGAACGATCAGCGCAAGGTGATCTTCGAACAGCGCGTCGAGCTGATGGAAGCTGCCAACATCTCCGAGACCGTTTCCGACATGCGCCGGGAGGTCATCGAGGATCTCGTCGCCAAGCATATTCCGGAACGTGCCTATGCAGAGCAGTGGGACGCCGCGGGTCTCAAGGAGCAGACGGCTGCCGTTCTCAATCTCGATCTCCCGATCGCGGACTGGGTCAAGGAAGAGGGCATTGGCGAGGACGATATCCGCGACCGGATCACCGAGGCTGCCAACGCTGGCGTTACCGAAAAGGCAGAGCGGTTCGGCCCGGATATCATGCACTACGTCGAGCGCTCGATCGTGATGCAGACCTTGGACCACCTCTGGCGTGAGCACATCGTCAACCTCGACCACCTGCGCTCCGTCATCGGCTTCCGCGGCTACGCTCAGCGCGATCCACTGCAGGAATACAAGTCCGAAGCCTTCGAGCTTTTCCAGACGCTGCTCACCAGCCTGCGCCAGGCCGTGACCGCGCAGTTGATGCGCGTCGAACTGGTGCAGCAGGCGCCTGCCGAACCGGAGCTGCCGGTGATGCAAGCCCAGCATCTGGACCCGGACACGGGCGAGAACGATTTCGCGCCGATCTACCAGGCGTCCGAAGTCATCGTTTCGCCGGAAAACCGCGATCCGAACAACCCCTCCACTTGGGGCAAGGTCGGCCGGAACGAGCCCTGCCCCTGCGGATCGGGCAAGAAATTCAAGCATTGCCACGGCGCGTTTGCCGAAGCTTAAGCGATGGTATGAAGCATAAAATGCCGCCTCCGGGCGGTATTTTCTTTTGCGTGATTTATCACCGGTGGTTAAGGATTTCGTGTTCGCCACAACCGTTTCTTAACGCTGAACTGGCAAGACTTCCGGGACGATTTGCCTGAGTTCAGAGTGTTGCGTGTTCGTAATGGCGGTCATTGAAACGGCGGAGAGAATGCTGCCTGCTAGCCTGCGCCCTGCGGGAAGCGGCCTGTTACGCATGCTTGCCGGCCTCCTGACCGGGCGCGGCGACAGGGCTACCGCGCAGCGGATGGCGCTGACGGCTTTCTCGATCCGCATTTTGAGCGCCGCGCTCGCCTTCATTTCCCAGATCGTTCTCGCGCGTCTCATGGGCGAGTATGAGTACGGCATCTTCGTGTTTGTCTGGGTTCTGATCGTCGTGTTCGGCGATCTCTCTTGCCTCGGCTTCCATACCGCCATCGTTCGCTTCCTGCCGCAGTACAAGGCGGCAGGCGCCTTCGAAGAAATTCGCGGCCTGACCGGAACGGCCCGCATCTTTGCCATGCTTTCGGGAACGCTGGTGATGGCGGTTGGCATGGCGGGGCTGCACTTTTTTGGCGACAGGGTTGAGCCCTACTATCTCCTTCCCGTCTTCCTCGGACTTCTCGCCATGCCGATGATCGCCCTCGGCGACATCCTGGAAGGCACCTCGCGCGCCAATCACTGGCCGGTCATGGCGCTAAGCCCGGTCTATGTCATCCGGCCGGTCCTCATCATTGCCTTCATGCTGGCGGCGATCCAAGCCGGTGCGGAGCATTCCGCGGTCACGGCAATGAAGGCAGCACTCGCCGCGACCTATGTCACCGCCGTCGGTCAGTACATCGCAACGCTCCTCCGCCTGCGCCGCCACTATAGCGGAGGGCCGCGCAAGGTTGATTTCCTCGCCTGGCTGAATGTGGCGTTCCCGATCTTTCTGATCGAAGGTGTGAGCTTCCTGCTGACCAATTCGGATGTCGTTGTCGTCGGCATTTTCCTCGAGCCGCATGATGTCGCGATCTATTTTGCCGCCGCAAAGACGATGGCATTGGTGCATTTCATCATGTTCTCGGTAAAGGCGGCATCAGGCCCACGCTTCTCCAGCCTCATCGCCGAGGGCACGCGCGAACAGCTTGCTGCAGCCGCGATCGACGCTGCGCGCTGGACGTTCTGGCCAGCTCTCGCGCTCGGGCTTGCCGTCGTTGCAGCCGGCCATTTTTTGCTGTCGCTTTTCGGCGCGGCTTTCACGGCTGGCTATGCGCTGATGGGGATCCTGCTTGCCGGAATCCTTGCCAAGGCCCTGGTCGGGCCGGCCGAAACGCTGCTGATGATGGCAGGAAAGCAAAACCTTTGCGTCGGGCTCTATGCCATCGCGCTCACGGCAAACATCTCTTTGAATATCGCTTTGATCCCGCATTTCGGCACTGTCGGAACCGCGATCGCCACCGCTTGCGCCATGGGTGTCGAAGCCGTCCTGCTGCACGTCGCCGTTCGGCGGGCTCTCGGCATTGTCCTTTTTGCATTTAGCCGCCCGCCGGCAACAGAAGAAACGAGAGTCTCATAATGGTGCGTGTTCCCCCGATAACCGAGAGCACGGATACCAATGCAAACCGCATGGTCCACGAACTCGCCGCAATACGCTTCGACTTGCCTCAGGCCGAAGCACGCGTCGAGATCGGGCGCCCCGGACGCGAACTCTGCGTCTATCCCGGCAGGCTCGGCTATGAACTGCAGGACGAACTGGATTTCCTTTCGAACCGGGCAATCGAACCCAATGTCTTCTTCACCGGCCGCTTCCTGGCGCCGGCGATGCCGCGGCTTGAGGACCGGCGGGTGAATTTCGCGCTTATGCGTGATGAGAACGGCCAGCGCAGCCGGCTGCGCTTCCTGATGCCGTTTTCCGTCGAGCGGCCCGGTTTTGGCGTGGGGCCATCGATCATCCGCGCATGGTCGAACAGCTTCGCTCCGCTTGGCACCCCGCTCGTGGATGCCGAGGATGCGGCCGAGACGCTGGACAACCTTTTTGAAGGCCTGACGGCCCCCGACCTGAACCTTCCCGCGACGCTGGTGCTGCCGGATATCCGGTTGAACGGCATCTTCGCCCGAATGGCAAAGGCGGTCGCGCTGGGCCGCAATCTACCTGTCGCAGTCGCCAATCCGCTCCAGCGGCCGATGCTGCAGAGCGAGGAAGACGCCGCCGCCTATCTTGGCCGTACCGTTTCTTCCTCGCATATGCGCGAGATGCGGCGGCAATGGCGGCAACTGGAAGAGCTGGGGACGGCTGTTTACGCCGTGGCACGCCAACCCGGCGAGATCCATGCACGCTTCGAGGAATTCCTGGCAATGGAAGCCGGCGGCTGGAAGGGCAAGAGGCGAAGCGCACTGGTGACGGACCGCTATCATACAGCCTTTGCCCGTGAGGCCGTCTCGAACCTCGCGGCGATCGACGCAGTGCGCATTCACACCATCGACCTGAACGGCAAATCGATCGCCGCAACCGTCGTGCTGATGATGGGTGGTGAAGCCTATACGTGGAAGACAGCCTATGACGAGGCCTATGCCCGCTATTCGCCCGGTAAGCTGCTGATGGCCGAACTGACGGAGTGGCATCTCGACGACGCCAATATCGTGCGTTCCGATTCTTGCGCCGTTCCGGATCACCCGATCATGAGCCGTTTCTGGCAGGAGCGCGAGGATATGGGAACTCTCGTGATCGGCCTGACGCAGAACGGCGACCGCGACGTCCGTCAGGCTGCTGCCCAACTGCATATGTATCGCAGCACCCGCAACATGGCGAAGATGCTTCGCGAGAAGATCATGTCCCTGGCAGGACGCGGCTAGGCGGCCTCCGCCGCAGCCCTTTCCCGCAAGAGCCGCCGGATGACCTTGCCGGTTGTCGTCAGCGGCAGCGCATCCACGAACTCCACCTCCCGCGGATATTCGTGCATCGAAAGCCGCATCTTGACCCATTCGCGAATTTCAGCACCCAGCGCCTCGCTCGCCGCGTAGCCGGGCGACAGCACCACATAGGCCTTGACGATCTCGGTACGCAGCGGATCCGGTTTGCCGATGGCGGCGGCAAGCTGCACGGCGGGGTGGCCCACGAGGCAGTCCTCGATTTCGGCCGGTCCGATCCGATAACCGGACGACGTGATGACGTCATCGTCCCGGCCATGAAACGTGATATAGCCTTCTTCATCCTGGTGGCCGATATCGCCGGTCATCAGCCAGCCTGCGGCGTACTTCTTGCGGGTTGCCTCCTCGTCGTTCCAGTAGCCGAGAAACATAACCGGATCGGGTGCCTTGATGCCGATCTGGCCCGTCTCTCCGGGAGGCAGTTCTTCTCCGCTTGCGTTGACGATCGCGACACGATGGCCGGGCGCGGCCCGCCCTATCGCTCCGGCCTTCGTTACGCCATAGGCAGCGCTTGAAGAGATGACGAAATTGCACTCCGTCTGGCCGTAAAACTCGTTGACGGTGACGCCGAGTGTCTGGCGCGCCCATTCATAGGTTTCGCGGCCGAGCGATTCACCGGCGGAGCCGATCGTCCGCAGCTTAAGATCGTATTTCCTGCATGGGTCGCTGACCGATTTCAGCAGGCGGAGCGCCGTCGGCGGAATGAAGGCGTTTTGCACCTTCATCTCGGCCATGATGCGGTAGGCCATATTGGCGTCGAATTTCTGCGCCGGCGAGGAAACGACGGGCACACCCAGCAGAAGGCTGGGCAGCAGCGCGTTCAACAGGCCGCCCGCCCAGGCCCAGTCGGATGGCGTCCAGACCTTGTCGCCGGGCTGCGGAAAGCCTTCATGGGCAAATTGCATGCCCGGAATGTGACCGGCCAGAACGCGATGTCCATGCAAGGCACCCTTGGGCGGCCCTGTCGTACCGGAGGTGAAAATCATAAGTGCCGGATCGTCCGGGCCAGTCTCTGCGACTTCGAAAAGCGGCGGATGCGCCTCGACGAGCGCCCCGAAGGCAAGCGCCTCACCGCCATCGATGCTGATGACTGTCTTGAGCTCTGGCAGGCTCTCGCGAATCTGGTTCACGCGCTCCAGGCCGAACGAGTTGGTGACGATCGCGGCTGCGCCCGACGTCTTCAGCCGGTACTCCAGCGCCTCGACGCCGAAGAGCAGTGCGAGCGGCACAGCAATGGCGCCCAGCTTGTAGATCGCCACATGGGCGATCACCGTTTCGAAACATTGTGGCAGGAGCAGCGCCACGCGATCGCCGCGGCGAATACCAAGGGACGTCAATGCATTGGCGAATGACGAAGACCGCTCCGAAAGCGTGCGGTACGTCATCGACAGATGGCGGCCGTCCGGGCTGAAATGCTCGAGGCAAATGCGGTCCGGCGCACGCTCCGCCCATTCGTCGCTGACGGCGCGCCCGATGTTGAAATCTTCAGGAATCTCCCACGAAAAATCGCGATAAAGATCGTCATAGCGATCGCGGGTGGGCAATTTCATATTCGAATTCCGTTGAATGCTGCAGTAGCTAACACCTTGCGGCGATCGAGTGCAAGTTCAGCGGATCGAGGTGGGTCGCTGCCGGTTCAAGGCTCGTTTCACACTATCGTGCTCATCCCGCAAAACATTCTCGGCCAGGTCGCTGACATTTACGATGATTGGGCGTTAGATAACTCCGGGGCGCCTCGGGTATTCAAATCTAGTGACGGAGTCATCTCATGGAGTATGTCAAATTCGGAGGTACCGGCCTCGAAGTTTCGAAGATTTGTCTCGGCTGCATGACCTTTGGCGACCCGGGCCGAGGCAGTCACGCCTGGACGCTCGGCGAGGAAGAGAGCCGGACGATCATCAAGCAGGCGCTCGACCTTGGCGTCAACTTCCTCGACACCGCCAACACCTATTCGGACGGCTCCTCCGAGGAGATCGTCGGCCGCGCCCTTAAGGACTACGCAAAGCGCGAAGACATCGTGCTCGCGACCAAGGTCTTCAACCGCATGCGGCCGGGACCGAACGGCGCAGGCCTTTCGCGCAAGGCTATCTTCGACGAGATCGACAACAGTCTTCGCCGTCTCGGCACCGATTACGTCGACCTCTACCAGATCCACCGCTTCGACTATGCGACACCGATCGAAGAGACACTCGAGGCCCTGCATGATGTCGTCAGGGCGGGCAAGGCGCGCTATATCGGCGCCTCATCGATGTATGCGTGGCAATTCGCGAAGATGCTTTACACATCGCGGCTGAACGGCTGGACGCAATTCGTGAGCATGCAGGACCACCTCAACCTGCTCTATCGCGAGGAAGAGCGCGAGATGCTGCCTTTCTGCGAGGATCAGAAGATCGCCGTGATCCCATGGAGCCCGCTCGCCCGCGGCCGGCTCACGCGTGACTGGGACGAAAAGACCGCGCGCAGCGAAACGGATGAGTTCGGCAAGACGCTCTACAAGCAGGCCGAGGATGCCGACCGCAAGATCATCGACACGGTCGGCCGGCTGGCGAAAGCGCATGGTGTCTCCCGCGCCCAGATCGGTACTGCCTGGGTGTTGCAGAAAAGCGCAGTGACCGCGCCGATCATTGGTGCATCAAAGCCGCACCACCTGTCGGATGCGGTCGGCGCATTGACGGTCAAACTCAGCGCCGAGGACGTCGCCGCCCTTGAAGAGCCGTATGTTCCGCATCACGTGGAAGGCTTCAAGTAACCTGGATGCGGGTGGCAACCGCCGCCCCTGACGCTTCAAAGGAGGCGCCTTCAGGCATCGGCAGATTTTGCCGGTGCCAGCTTCTCCCTCATCGTCGACAGGAACTGGCCAGCAAGCTCGCGATTTTCGACTGCGCGCGCCAGGCTGACGGCCCCCATCATTGACGAGAGCGTCGTGAAGCCGTTCTTGCGGCGCTCCTCGGGCGTATCGCCGGGCACGATCTCGGCGAGGATCGAGACGAGCGCCGAAAGCCCATCGTTGAAGATTTCCCGCACGGCACCGGTGCTGCGGCTGACCTCGTCCATCAGCGAAACGAAAACGCAGCTGTTACCGGGATCATCCACCGCGCACCATGAGACGTAGTGCTCCAGGAGCGCCTCGAGCGGCCGTTCCGGAGACTTGGCGATCAATTCCTTCCACCGGATCTCCACCCTCGCGATCAGGGCACGGCTTACCTCCAGCTGCAGCTCTTCCTTCGATTGAAAGTGCCCGTAAAAACCGCCATGCGTCAGCCCGCAGGCTTTCATGATGTCGGCGACGCCGACGCCGTTGAACCCGTTTTCGCGGAACATGACACCCGCCGTTTCCAGGATCTTCTGGCGATTTTCTGCAAATTTCTCACGGCTGACGCGCATGTACCGGCTCCGGAAATAGTCGCTTGACAATTTATATGACGTCCATCATCAATACGCAAGAAATATGATGACCATCATCTAAATCTGTGATCCATCCATCATTCCCACGAATGGAATTTGCCCATGGTCTCCGCTGCGCTTGCATCCACCCTTGCCCGCCGCAACATCCATTATGGATGGGTCGTTGTCGCTGCCACCTTCCTGACCATGCTGGTCACCGCCGGTGCCATGGGCGCACCGGGCGTCCTCATTAAGCCGCTTCAGGACGAGTTCGGTTGGGAAACCTCCCAGATTTCCTCCGCGCTCGCGATTCGCCTGCTTCTCTTCGGCCTGATGGGTCCCTTCGCAGCGGCCTTCATGAACTATTTCGGCGTGCGCAAGGTCATCGTTTTCGCGCTCGCGCTGATCGGTGCCGGTTTCATCGGCTCGCTGTTCATGACGTCGCTTTGGCAACTTCTGCTGCTCTGGGGCATCGTCGTCGGTTTCGGCACGGGCCTGACGGCCATGGTGCTTGCTGCGACCATATCGACACGCTGGTTCACCAAGCATCGGGGCCTCGTTGTCGGGATGCTTTCCGCAAGCTCGGCCACCGGCCAGCTCGTCTTCCTGCCGCTGATGGCTGAGCTGACCGAACGCTACGGCTGGCGCTCCACGGTCTTCTTTGTCTGCGCCATGATCATGGTTGCAGCTCTTGCCGTCCTTGCCTTCATGCGCGACCGTCCCTCGGACGTTAATCTGCCCTCGGTTGGCGAGGCCCATATTACGCCACCGCCTGCGCGCGGCACATTGGGCGGCGCCTTGAAGACGCCGATCACGATTCTGCTTGAAATCTCGAGAACCTCGACCTTCTGGATCCTGTTCGCCACCTTCTTCATCTGCGGCCTCAGCACGAACGGCTTGATCCAGACGCATTTCGTCACGCTCTGCGGTGATTTCGGTATCATGCCGGTCGCCGCCGCCAGCGTCCTTGCCGTGATGGGCATCTTCGATTTCTTCGGCACGATCGGCTCCGGCTGGCTGTCGGATCGCTTCGACAATCGCTGGCTGCTCTTCTGGTACTACGGTCTGCGGGGCCTCTCGCTGCTTTTTCTGCCCTTCAGCGATTTCAGCTTCTACGGTCTTTCGATCTTCGCGGTCTTCTACGGTCTCGACTGGATCGCCACCGTTCCGCCGACCGTCAAGATCGCCGCCGACCGCTTCGGGCGGGAAAAGGCGGGCCTGGTCTTCGGTTGGGTTTTTGCCGGTCATCAGCTCGGCGCCGCGACCGCTGCCTATGGCGCGGGCCTCTCGCGCACCGAGCTCTCGAGCTACCTGCCGGCTTTCTTCACCGCCGGCGCCTTCTGCCTGCTCGCCTCGATCCTCGCGATCACGCTGAAGAAATCCGGCCTGACGGCCCCGGCGCCCGCCGCCGCTCACTGATGCAATAGGCTTCCAGTATGCAACGCCCGGATGTTGCATCAAATCAACCCGATAAGCCCGCCTGCCGTCTTGCGCGCGCAGGCGGGAGCGTGTTAGACACCCCGCTCGTCGGTATCCGTTGCCCCATTGGCGGAATTGGTAGACGCGCTCGACTCAAAATCGAGTTTCGAAAGAAGTGCTGGTTCGACCCCGGCATGGGGCACCACCGACTTCAAAAAACAACCGCGCGGCCTCTAGTGGATCGTCTGGATCCTGATCTCCTCCTTTGCAGCGAACGATTGGCATTCCTCCGGATCGTCGCCGACAAAGATGACGTCGCCCTCGGAGTCAAAAAGACCCCAGCAAGCTTCGTCCTCGAGAAAGACTTTCCGAACATATCCAAATTCTACGGCTTCGAAATATCGGTTGGATGTGAGATCAACGGCTTTTAGTTCTCGCATGGAACTCTCCAGTGAGACTCAATATTATGTTTAGTGCAATATTATACTTCGCTTTGAACCTAGCGCCAAGCTGGTGTCTTCTAAGCGACGGCCTGAATCGCGCGATTTCAAATCAAGTGTTTAATTTCCCTGATACTTCGTTAAAAGTGGCCGCCTCGAACCAACGTCAGGGGCGGATGTGCATCAGGAAGCAACCCTTTTCGCGACGATTGCCATAGGTTTCGTCTTTGCGGCGGGGCTCGGATACCTAGCCGACAGACTCCGGCTGCCGCCGCTTGTCGGCTATCTCGTGGCCGGCATTCTTATGGGACCGTATACCCCCGGTTTCGTGGCGGATACCGCGCTTGCCGGCCAACTGGCGGAAATGGGCGTCGTCCTGCTGATGTTCGGCGTCGGCCTGCATTTTTCCACCGCCGATTTGCTGGCCGTGCGCGGCGTCGCGGTGCCGGGCGCGATCGCGCGGATCGTGATCGTTACCCTTCTCGGCATCGGGCTCGTGAAATGGTGGGGGTGGGGTCTCGGCGCGGGGGTTGTCTTCGGTCTCGCCTTGTCGGTCGCAAGCACGGTCGTGCTGTTGAAGGCCCTTGAAGAGCGAAACCTTCTCAATTCGGCCAGCGGACGCGTCGCCGTCGGCTGGTTGATCGTCGAAGACCTGACCATGGTTCTGGCGCTGGTGCTGCTGCCCGCTCTCGCCGAATTCCTCGGCGGCCACGCCGCCAACGGTGCTGCGCATGATGCAGGATTGCCGCTTTGGCTGACGATTGCGTTGACGCTGCTGAAAGTCGGCGGCTTTGCGATCCTGGCGATCTTGCTCGGACCGAAGATCGTCCCCTGGCTCCTCATGCGAGTCGCCCGGACAGGTTCACGCGAGCTGTTCACGCTTACGGTGCTCGCCGTCGCGCTCGGCATTGCTTTCGGCTCCGCTGCAATCTTCGGCGTCTCGTTCGCGCTCGGCGCTTTCTTCGCCGGCGTGGTGATGAGTGAGTCCAACCTCAGTCACAGGGCCGCCGCCGACTCCCTGCCGCTTCAGAACGCCTTTTCGGTGCTGTTCTTCGTCTCGGTCGGCATGCTGTTCGATCCGTCGATCCTGGTGCGCCAGCCGATGGCCGTGGTCGGTGCGCTGGCATTGATCATCGTCGGCAAGGCGATCATTTCCTTCCTGATCGTGATCATGCTTCGTTATCCGATCGGAATGGCCCTGACCGTGTCGGGCGGGCTGGCGCAGATCGGCGAATTTTCCTTCATCCTGGCCGGCCTCGGGATCTCGCTCGGCCTGTTGCCGCAGGAAGGACAGGACCTGATCCTCGCCACCGCGATCCTGTCGATCACGTTCAATCCGGCCGTCTGCTACGGTGCCGAGGTGCTTCACAGGCGCGCCCATGCGAAATGGCCGCATCTTTACGACAATTACGGCCGCCGGCGGCTCGATGTCCTGGGCCGCGAACTCGAGAAAAACCGCCTGCTCGGTGAAAAACGCGCGCGCGAGCATAAACTGGAGATAGAAAAGCTCATCGAGACCTTTCCGCTGTTTTCCGAGGTCGACGAGTATTCTCAGGAGGAGCTGCTGCTGCTTTTCCGGCCGAAATCGGCGCTTCCCGGCGAAAGGGTGGTGCGCAAGGGCGACCGGGGCGATGGGATGTATTTCATTTCCTCGGGCGCGGTGGAGGTGCGCGTCGATGGTGATCCAGTTCGCCTTGAAGCCGGCGCCTTTTTCGGCGAAATAGCGCTATTGACGGGTGGGCGGCGAACGGCCGATGTCATCGCTGTCGATTTCTGCCAGTTCCTGGTGCTGGACCGCCGTGACTTCAACATGTTCACCGCGCACCACCCGGCATTAAGGACTGCCGTCAGCGAGATGGCGCGCGAACGAGCGGAAATGAATGTCATGCGGGCGAAGCGCCAAGCGCAGCCGGATCAGCGCGAACGCTCCACCGAAGGCCAATAGGCATCGGCGTGGTAATCCTCGGGAATCGGATTGAGCCGAGAGAGCGTTTGGGCCGCAAAATCGAGCTGCATCTTCAGATATCTCAGCGCTTCGGGCTGTGGAGCCCCTGTCGCAAGCTGTCGCACGTACGACGTGTGATAACCGCTTTCACGAAGACGCCGGACCGCTTCCCGCTGCACATCTTCGCTGCTTGGCCGCCTTTGGGCTGCGGCTCCCACCTCATCAGCCGCTTTGCCCAGGCCGCCTTCAATCACCCTAAATTTCATTCGTCGCACCTGTAAAATAGACCCGAAAGCAGCTTGCAGCCGACTGACCGATTTGCAATCTGCCAAAATGCCGCGAGCGGTGCTGACATTCGGATCACGAAAATTTTCGCCGGCGGGCTGACGTTATCGCCACGCTAAAGGATTTACAGGCCCGGATCGGTTCCCTAAAGCTTTTGCACCGCAGCACGAAAGGAATGGAATGCTCCGCAGACTTTACGACTGGACCATGTCTCTCGCCGCCCGCAAATCGGCCGAAATCTGGCTCGCCGTTATCGCCTTCGTGGAAAGCTCCGTCTTTCTCGTTCCGGCCGATGTCCTCTTCCTCCCGATGGCGCTGGCCAAACCCGAGCGCTCTTACCGATATGCAATCGTCGCGACGATCGCCTCGGTTCTCGGCGGCATTGCCGGCTGGGCGCTTGGTTTCTACGCCTACGAGACGGTGGCGAAGCCGGTACTGGAATTTTATGGGAAGCTCGATGCCTTCGAGCAGATGAAGTCGTACGTCACCTACGAGACAATCCTGCTTCTGCTGGTAACCTCGGGGCTGGCGCACCTGCCACCGATCAAGATCGTAACGATCCTTTCCGGCGTCATTCACGTCAATATCTGGCTGTTCATCGTCTCTGCGATCGTTGCGCGTGGCGCACGCTTCCTGTTCCTGGCTTGGCTGCTTCGGCGGTATGGCGAATCGATCCGCCATTTCATCGAGAAGCGCCTTGGACATATCGTCAGCATCGGTGCCGTGGTCGCGATCGTGCTCTATATTGCATACCGCTACCTTGCACACTGAGCCAACCTCCCGGAGTTCCTCCATGACTGCCATCGCCTCGCCGTCTTCTCGTCCAGTCGTCATCTATTCGCTGCTCCTGGCTCTCGGCATGGCAGTAGTGGTCGGAACGGCACTGGGGTTCCAATATATCGGCGGCTATATTCCCTGTGCGCTCTGCCTGCTGCAGCGCCAGCCTTATTACTACGCCATCCCGATCGCGATCCTGGGAGCGCTTGCATCCTTTTTCGGTCTACCGAACTGGATCGGCCGCGCGCTGCTTTTGGCGGCTGGGATGCTGATGGTGGTCGGAGCCGGAATGGGGGTCTATCACGCAGGTGTCGAATGGCACTTCTGGGCGGGACCTGCGACCTGCTCGACGAGCGCAAGCAGCATGACGCAGAACGCCGGCGACCTCCTGACGGAACTCAATACGATCACCGGTCCTTCCTGCACCGACGCGGCGCTCCGCGTGCTCGGCCTGTCCTTTGCGGGCTGGAATGTGATTGCAAGCCTCGTTCTTGCGGCCTTCGCCTTCATCGGCGTCCGCAAGTCGGCCTGAAAGAGACTGCTGCCGTTACGGCTGCAGTTCGGTATCCCAGTAGAGATAATCGAGCCAGCTGTCGTGCAGATAGTTCGGCGGGAAGAGGCGGCCATTGTTGTGCAGATCCTGCACGGTCGGCTGATACGGCTTCTGCGTGGGGAACATCCCTGCCTGCTTCGGCAGCTTGCTGCCCTTCCTGAGATTGCAGGGAGAACAGGCCGCCACGACATTTTGCCAGGTTGTCTCGCCGCCATGGGCGCGCGGGATGACGTGATCAAAGGTCAGATCATCATGCTCGCCGCAATACTGGCATTCGAACTTGTCCCGGAGAAACACGTTGAATCGCGTGAAGGCCGGGTTCCGTGAAGGCTGCACGTATGTCTTGAGGCAAACGACACTCGGAAGCCGCATCGAGAAGCTCGGCGACGAAACCGAATGTTCGTATTCTGCGATGATATTCACACGGTCAAGGAAAACCGCCTTGATCGCGTCCTGCCAGGACCAAAGCGACAAGGGATAATAACTCAAAGGCCTGTAGTCAGCGTTCAGGACGAGCGCCGGCAGGGCCTGTGGGGAGACTGCAATCGTCAAAGGACTCTCCTGAGCGATTCGGCATCTGCATCCTTATATTAGGCCGGTTGTGACAGCCTTGTGAAGTCCAATAAATTCAGCGAATAAAGGCTAATTCATGAGCGTTGGCGATCAGCCGACCGGCAGCAGTCCACGACCCAGTTTCTGCGCGTAGTAGGCCCAGAACAGCCTTGCTGCGACAGATCGCCAGGGAGACCAGATCGCGGCAAGCGAGGCGAGCGCTTTTGCCTGTGGGCGTTTTTCGAGACCAAGAGCCGCAGCAACTGCATTCTGCAGCGCGACGTCTCCGGATGGGAAGACGTCGGCATGCCCACCGCAAAACATCAGATAGACTTCTGCCGTCCAGGGACCGACGCCCTTCAAGGATGTCAACGCGGCAAGCGCTTCGGCGGGCGGCTTCGCGGAAAGTGCCGCGAGATCCAGATCGCCCGATGCCACCGCGTCGGCGATACCCGACAGCGTCACCGCTTTCGCGCGCGACAAGCCGAACTGCCGCCAGGCTTCCGGATGAAGCGCGACATAGCCTTCGGCCGTCGGCAGTCCATCTGGTGGAAGCATGCGCCGCCAGATGGCTTCGGCGCTTGCGCGCGAAACCATCTGCGAGACGATGATATGCGCAAGCCCCGCAAACCCGGGTTCGCGAAGGCGGAGCGGAATCGGGCCTGCCTCCTCGGCAATCACTGCGAGCCGCGGGTCGAGGCGCAGCAGATGCTCCATTCCCTCGCGGATATCCTCTTCGCCTCGAATGATCTGCACGGTGCCTCGCGATGGTTTCGAATCCGTGGCAGAAGAAAGCATGACCACGACTCAGCGTCAAAAGCCCG